>NZ_JCACCM010000096.1:0-26919 GCF_059501405.1 Myxacorys sp. | reverse complement strand
ACAGAAGAAACATTGAGAATTCAGACCTGTTCTCACAGTGTCCCTCTTGGGTCACTGTGAGAACAGGTCTGAATGATTGCAGCCTGGATTGGGAACAACTGATTAGCGTAGTTCTGCCAAGTATGCCAATCGGTTCTAATCCCTGGAACTTGTATGCTGAGAGAGTGTGTGAAAACTTGAAGGTTACGCTACATACGAACGATTTGGGAGAGCTCAGACATTCCTGATAGCGCTTTTTCGATTCCTGACTCTAGTTTTCACACACTCTGGGGTACGGCAGTAAACCAAGATTTAAAGAAGTGAATTCAGCGCTAACGCTGTCTATCACCCGCCGCGAGTGACTTTCGTATCATAACCGACCAATTCTCAACGATCAGGTTCATGGGAATTGCTAGGCTGCGTTTTGAGTCAGTGCCATCGCACAATGGTCTCGTAGTAGAGCCTTCGCATCAGCAAAGCGCTGTCACTTTCTGCAACACAACCCCGTCGGCGCCGGAACGGTCAAGAGCTGAACCGTCCCGCTTGATAGGGTTGTGTCGCAAATACTTTTTAGTGACAAACGAAGTATCTCATTCGCGTTCCGTTAAGCGCTAATTCCGAAGAGTTCTTCGATAAACTTTCCTTGAGACACACTGTCCCCTTGGCTAATTCCCTTCACTTGTCCTTTGCGAATCATACTCATCGCTTCGATACCTCTTAAGGTTTGTCTTGCCATATTGAATGACCCAAATCCCATCATTGACTTTGTCAATCGCTTGATGTTGCGATGATCCTGCTCGATGATGTTATTTAGGTACTTGCTCTGGCGCAATTCCGTCTCTGCTGCCAGTGTTTCATCGGCTTTCAACGCTTCGACTGCCACTGGGTAGGCAGCGTTCTTGTCCACCGTAATCACTCGCGGTTTTGGAGTGTGTTTCGCTTTCAGCACTTTCCGAAAAAAGCGTGCGGCAGCCTTCCCATCTCGCTTCGCGCTCAGCATGAAGTCCAACGTGTTACCCATTGAATCCACGGCACGGTAAAGATATTTCCACGCTCCCTTCACTTCGATGTAAGTTTCGTCTACTCGCCAGGAGTCATTCGTGGGATTCAAGAACGGGCGGATACGTTTGTCCAGTTCAGGAGCAAATTTCAGTACCCAGCGATGAAGGGTGAAATGTGTTCGCTTCGCGAAGCTCCGAAGGACACCACTTCGACTCCTCGTTCTGCCATCATCTCCTCTAAATTCCGATAACTCAAGGAATAGCGACAATACCAGCGCACGTTCAGTAAGATGATTTCAGGCAAAAAGTGCCGCCATTTGAACAGAGAGTCAGTCGTCATTTAGAGCAAGGTTAGAGAAAATTAAGATTCCCTACCTTACTATTTTTGCGACACAACCCGCACACAGTTCACGTCTTCCAAATCCATTACAATTCTGACTGAACTCGATGCCAGTAATTCTGCTCTAAGTTCAAAACGTACTGTGCATCATTGTCAATGAGTGTCGGTTGATCCTGCTGCTGGGTTGCCCAAACCTTGCCTCCGCTGATCCGAATCTGACGATTATACAGAACAGCACGATGGTGACTCAGCCAACCCGGGGATTCCCCATGAGTTTCCACGTTCTCGATCGTAAACGTAGTGCAGTTCAGCCGATAGACCGGAGTGTCACCGACGATTCGATCGTCTTGATAGCCCAAGTTGCCAATGATGTAGATCCAGCCATCGAACCAGGTTGCGGTGTGAAAATCCGTGGGAGGAAAGATCGTTCTAGGGTATCCGTAGATCTGAAAATCCCCGTGCCCGTCGTAGACGACCACGTCGTTATAAATGTAGAAGTCAGGATCGTAGTAGTCTTCGTGTTCTCCGGCGATTTCAATCACTCGCCCGTCGGGGAGTATCGTAATCGTTTGTCCAAAGCGCTGAAAGCACCAGACCGCTGCTTCTGTACGATAGCTGGTGTCTTTATACTGAGCACGAGCGGCGTAAGCCGCGCCTCGAAATCGCACCATCTCCCGCCAAAATGGTGCAGTCATCATTTCTGGATTGCGATTGCCAAAGCGGGGGTATTTAGCGGCTTGGTAGTGCTTGACCTCTAACTCCCAGCAGTCAGGAGCATCTACTCTGGTCAAGAGGCGGCGTACCGAGGGGTCAAGGTCCGCTAACTCTTCTCCAACTGCCACTAATCGTTCGATCATATTTAGACTGTGTGCCTTATTGATCGCTTTCCCGTTGTACTTAGTGGTCTGCGATACATCGACCCCCGCTTCCAAAAGCAGTGAAGCGGCCTCGACTTGATCCAGTTCTGCAGCCAGCATCAATGCTGTTTCGCCAAATTCATCGGTTCCATTGATATCCAGGCCTAATTCAATCAACCACTTCAACATCGCGAGATTCCCCGATTCGAGGGCGTACATCATCGGTAGTTTGCCACAGCGCCCTACTGCCAACGGATCTGACCCTGCCTCAAGCAATCGTTGCGCTTTCGATACTTCTCCCACTTGGAGACTTAATAGCCAAGGTGTACGTTCCCACTGATCGACTGTCGTAAGGTCTGCGCCTTTCTCCAATTGGGCTTTCACATCTGAGAGGGTGCCTAGTGCAACCGCTTGCATGAGGTCAGTCCATCCGAGACGTAAACAATCGCCCCCTGCCTCCAAGAGCATCTGCACGATATCAAACCATCCACAGCGCGAGGCAACGCTCAAGGCCGACTCACCATAACTGCTTTGACCATTGAGTTGAGCGCCTTTATCAATCAGAAATTTGACGAGCGCCATTCTCTCGGCTTGCGCTTGGCTAAACATGGCATTGGTCAGCGCATCATAGCCATCCTCATCGACCTCGCCAATATCTGCTCCCAAATCCAGTAGCAGCTGAACCTTCTCGATGCTGCCTGAGTGAACCGCCCACATGAAGTCAGATTTTCCCTGTTGGGGAGTGAGCGAGAGCATAGCGCCCTGAGCAATGAGGAATTCCACGAGATTGACGCCTGCATGTGGACTGGCGATCGCACATTGGAGCGGGGTTTGCGGGGTGAACGAATCCGCCTGGGTGTCGATCTCGTTAATGCTTACCCCTTGCATTAGTTCTTGCTGGACGCCCGCTTGATCGCCTCGCTCGGCATAACGATGAATTTTCATGCTTGCCTTTAGTAATGACTAGAGGAGAGATTCAATAACTGAGCTAAAGATTTCGGGTAGTTCTATTTTGGAAAGACTGGAGCTTTTTAGCAGCTGCTGACCAAGCTTACTGCACTTTTGAATCAGCACTTCCTCAGGAGTTGGCTCCGATTCTGGTGCCAGATCTTTAACCACCGCCTTAATCTCATTCAGGACAGGACAGGTCCTTAGAAATCGTCTGCTGAGGCAATTTATACCGTTGCCCCTCATCTTTTACTCGCGCACTCGCCCGTGCCTTGGTGAACTCTAGCTTTCCTTCTCGCAATGCCTCCAGCACCTCATCTGACGAATTGAGCAAGGGAGGACGATTCACCCGAAACGATTCGGCATTGAATGGAAACGGCTGTGGTATCCGTCAGTGCTTGGAAAGCCGAAACCGCAGAATTTTGGTGCGTCATTCAATCACCTTGTTCTAGTTGAAGTGCTAAGTTCTCGGGCTTAGAGACAAGGGGGACTAAATTTTTGATTTATAGCGTAACATTGGTAGCAGTCCTTTGACAGTATTGGACTGTCACTTATAAGCTATAGTTAAACCAAAGAGCTAATGGAGGAATAGGATCGAGCATGACCCAATCCTTAGAAGTAAGCGTTGTGCCCTCAAAGTTGCCAAGATTAATGGTTTACCTGCCCCCAGAAACGAAAGCGGATCTAGAAAGACTGGCTAATTATGAGCGCAGAAGCCTGTCTCAGATGGCTGTCTATGCCATCGAAGAAGCAATCCGCAGAGCGAAAGCTGAAGGTAAAATTTCATCTACTCCTGACGCTAGCTCGTGAGGTAAGATCACGATGACCCAAACGCCATTTAAAGAACTCATCCAGGATCAACGCATCGTTCATCATGGGGGAACCTGGGAGCAGTTCAAGCACATTCAGAAGGGATTTGAGGATTCCCCTGGAGTCCGACTGTTTTATTATGCTGGAACTGTTGAAATTTTGATGCCAGGACGTGAACACGAGCTCTTTGGGCATGTCATTGGCTGTCTGATGACGATTTTTCTTGCCCAGAAGGGGATTTTCTTCCAACCCACTGGCTCGATGACGCAAGAGCGAGAACGCGAGGCCTCAGCTCAAGCGGATCAGTCCTACTGCATCGGTAGCGTTAAGCCGATTCCGGACCTGTCCATCAAGGTGGTCTTTACTAGTGGCGGAGTCGATAAGCTGGCACGCTACCAAATCCTCGGGGTCTCTGAAGTGTGGTTCTGGCAAGATGGGGTACTGCTGATCTACCGCCTAGGTGCGACTGGCTATGAGCGGGTTGAGCACAGTGGGTTCGAGGAATTAAAAGATCTCGACCTGGACCTACTGAAGCGTTGCATTCTGATAGCGGAGACCGATGCAGGAGCAGCTATTAGAGCGTTTCAGGAGGGGATGGCACACCAGACGTAGGAACTTGGGACAGGGACTCTTGGGGAGTAACGCTACCCAATAAGTGCTGTGAAGTTTGCATCTTCTCCTCAGTCTCAATCGCGTTAGTAGAAGGACCCTACAGACGGCGCTGAGACGGAACTGGAAATATGTATCGTTCCTGTACACCGGGGCAAGGGGGTCGATGGTTTGTCATAACTCATGACAACGCTCTTCAGAATCGAGCCCGAATCAAATATACTCACTACAGCAAAATCACACGGGTCAGGAGACCCAGCTCAGTGAGTTGCCATCGTTCATCAAGCCGAGTCAGGAGGTCACTGCATGAAACAACCCGCTAGATACTTAAAACCCTGCCGTTGGGGAACAGCAGGGTGAGTAAGCTTCTAGCACATGACTAGTTATTAATATTCAGGGATAGAACTGGATTTCTAACCAGATTAGCTTGGCGGCTGTGACAGTTAGAGTTCCAGACGCAACCGCACCACAAGGTGGGGTCGCTTTGCTATGCCCATTTTAGAGGGAATTTGTCAAATGATGCAACTTTTTGACCCGTCTCCTTTAGATGGTGCATGGCTGCCTATCCCTGATGGTTCACTTCACCTCTGGGATAGACACGATGACAATTGCCATACTCAACACCGTTGAAACAGATACACCATCCAATTCACCCTCGACTCCAGGCTGTGCTCAGACCGATCTGGTCTGGAGCAAGAAGATCGAGCAGGAGTTTATAACTGGGTCAGGAATTGATCCCGATCTTTTTGCCACAGCCGTCCGTCTCGTCGCCGACACGGAAGTATTACCAGGCGGAGAGGTGGCATACCCGATCCATGAGGCTCTCAACTGGCGCATGACTCGCTTCGGAGATCGAGCCAGAACGACGCTTTGGGCCGCCCTGCTCGTCAATCAAGACGGCTCCACCTGGCAAGCCAAACTCAACTGCCCACGCCAAACGATCAAGCGAGACCGCCATGGCTCGCCCCAGCGGGATGACCAAGGTCATCCCCTGGTTAAACCCATCAAGTATGAAAGCGTCGTGGGGATCGGCAGCCAAGCTTACCTGCCAGCGATTCCTGCCTCGATTCGGAGCAAAATCGCTCAGCGCTATGGCATCGAGGTGCCTCAATCGGGCGACTTCTGGCAGTGGCTCGCCCTGCACCCTGAGATCCCCATCATCTGGACCGAAGGCGGCAAGAAAGCCCTATGCTTGCTCAGCCTTGGCTATGTCGCGATCGCGCTTTACGGCGTTCATGGTGGCTATCGCACGAAGGACACCCTCGGCCATTCCATCTCTCCCGCCCTGATCCCCGACGTGGCCCGCTTTGCCGTCCCAGGTCGCCCTGCTATCCTGGCCTTCGACCAAGACACGAAAGCCGAAACCCGCTCGACGGTCAGTAAAGCTCTGATTCGCTTTGGCGGACTGCTGACTAAAGCGGGTAGTGAGGTCAAGATCGCGCAATGGCCGTCTCAGCAGGGGAAAGGGATTGACGACCTGCGGGTGGTGCAAGGCGTGGATGCAGTCCAGCAGGCGATCGAGCAGGCAATGGTGATCGAGCAGTGGCGCATCCGGCAGTGGCTGGAGCATCGCCTCACCTGGAGGGCGGCGATGCACCTCCGCACGGCAGACCTCTCAACGCTGCACCTGCCGGATCTCCCCCAGCAAGGCCTTATTGCGATCGCCTCTCCCAAAGCCACGGGCAAAACCAAGTTCATTGGACAGCAGGTCGCGGGACTGGACAAAGTGCTGTCCGCCACTCACCGGGTTGCTTTAGGACGCAACCTGAGCAGCCGGTTAGGACTGGACTGGCGGGGGGACTTAGATAAGACTCCCGATGGCCGCTTTATCACCGGCAGTGGCTATACGCTCCGCGTCGGCTTCTGCGTCGACAGCCTGCTCGCGATCAACCCCGACCAATTTCGGGGCTGTGACCTGATCATCGATGAAGTCTGCCAGGTGCTCCGGCATCTCCTTACCAGTGCCACAACGAATCAGGACGGCAAACGCCCTGCCCTGCTGGCTCGCCTCCGCGCCTTGCTCCAGGCCGCTCGTCGGGTCATTGTCGCGGATGCCGACCTCGATAATGCGACGTTGCACTGTTTGCGGGACCTGCGCGGCGATGATCAGCCCCTCTTTCTGGTTCGCAATGACTATGGAGGGCAGGGCTACCCAGTTCGCTTTCTGCAAGCCTCCGATCGAACAGCGATCGCGGCTGACCTTTCAAGCGCAGTTCAAGCTCTGCCTGCGGGCAAGGTGATCCTGGTCGCCACCGATAGTAAGCAAGTCTCCAAAACGCTCGCTCGCCTGATGGCTCAGCAGTATCCCCAAAAACGCGTGCTGACCATCAATGCTGAAACGTCTGGGGGATCACTAGAACGCGAGTTTATTGAAACGCCAAATCAGATTCTGGGGCAAGGCCTGTACGACATCATTCTGGCCTCACCGAGCTTGGCAACGGGTGTCAGTATTGAAGCTAAGGGGATCATTGCCAGTGTCTATGGCATCTTCACGGGTGGGAGTGCAACGGATGCAGATATGGCCCAGGCGTTGGGACGCGTGCGAGAGCCCGTTGAACGAGTCGTGTGGTGTGCCCAACGCGGCTCCAACTTCTCAAAGATCAGCCGCTCAACCAATACCTTGGAACTCAAATCGCATCTGCAACAGCGCACCAGTGCCGTAGTGGGCCTCGTGCGCTCTAGCCTGCGAGAAGACGTGTGGGGCGAGATCTCCAATTGCGACTGGCAAGCGGACCCCTGGGTCAATCTCTTCTGTCGCCAGGAGGCGGAGCGCAACCGCAGTATGCTGACGCTTCGAGACTCGCTGCACATGAGGCTCCAGCACGAGGGCAATCGGGTCGTGCTCGAAGATCGCACGGTGGACCCGGCAGCTCGGCTATTGCTTCAGCAAATGCGAGACGAATTGAAGCAGAGTGAGGCAGACGCGATCGTGGGGGCAGGGGATCTCACCGATGCGCAAGTGTTGGTCCTGGAGCAGAAAGAGCACCTGACACCCGATGAGCAGAGATCGCTCTCCAAGTTTCACCTGAAGGAGTTTTACGGCTGGGACACGCTGTGGGTCGAGGACGTGCTGTGGGACAACGGGGGCCGCCGACGCGCCGAAGTGCTAAGCCTGGAAGCGCAGCTGTTTCCGACCGTGGCGACCGACCGCACCGTAAAGGCGTTGGAGAAGCAAGCGAGTTGGAATCAGGGGCTGTGCCCGTGGGACATCAGTGGGGTTGAATTACGACGGAAATTACGAGAGCTGCTCGGATTGAACCAATTTCTCGACCCGGACCGGGAGTGGACGAAGCATGACCTGGCGGAGTGCGCGGCCCACATTCGAGCGCAAGCGCCCCTAGTGCGACAGGTCTTAAACTTCAGTGTCACTGAGCGAGTCAGCGATGTTCAGCTCGTTCACCAACTCCTGAGCCAATTGGGATTAAAGATTGCGTTTCGCTGGTGTCGAGGTGTGCCGGGATCTGAAGGGGAGAAGCTGCGGGTCTATCGGTTGGAGCCGCAGCACTGGCAAGCCTTGATGGAGGTGTTACGCCAGCGGCAGTCTCGGCGGCAGAATGATCTACCAGCGGTTGGATCACCCGTACCCGAGATTGATAAACATCAAACGGGTGATCCAAGCCCTAGTCAGAGGTTAGCTCCAGAGAAGTGGCTGTCTCCAGCACCTTTAGCAGCCATCACGCCAAGATGGAGGCTGGCAGATTCAGAGGACTCGCAAGCTGCAAGTTAACGAATACTACCAGCAGTGCTGGAATAGGCATTCTCTTTATCAGAAAGGTGTTATGGCTCTTAACTATGAGCGTAGGAAAGAGGAATATCTGCTTCCTACATCTTTAGTGCTTTGGAATGGCCATTGTCCCCTATAGGCAGTAGTTTGAGAGATTAGGTTAAATTTTAGAAAAGTGGTCAAATCAAATTCCTGTGAGCCGAGTGGCTTGTTTACCACAGTAACGCGTGCTGTTTATACGGCAACATCAGCACTGAAGAATCTGGGACATCCTTTGTTTCAAGACATTGATCCTCGTAAAACAAATCCACACTTCTTTAGAAACATTGCTATTACCCACGAACGCAGGCATGGTGATCCTACGAAGCGAAAGGCTTTTCATAAAGTCATCGGGAATTCTGAGGCAGTTGGGGATCGAGATTACAACGAAATGCACCCAGGAGAAAAAACAGTTGATGCTAAAGGGTGGTGGAAATCAGAAACGCTCCAGGGTAAAGCAGCTCTCATTGCTCAAATCAAAGCACTAATGTCTAAGCTGACCATCGAGGAGAAACGGCAATTATTCTTTGAAGTCCTATAGAAAAAGTACAGTTACGATTGGACTGGGCATCACCCTCTGATCGTAAAGGGTGAAATGCGAGAGTGTTTAGATATTTGTGCAAGTCTGTCATGCAACTGATTATCCAACCGTTGATTTGTTTCAACTGGCTCAAACGGTGGTTAGCGGTTTTTCCCATCCCTCCACTTCAGCTTGGATTTGAGCAATTGATGCACAAGATGAATCAGTTTATTGTCCCAGCACGCTAGTCAAAACTATGCGCTTTCAACGCAAGGCTTTAGCTGCTACACACCTTCTGATTGCGAGGTTGTTAGACGTGAAAGGGTGAGTCGGAAGAACAGGAGAAGTGGAGGCAGGCAATCGTTTAGAAGATGTGAGGCAGAACGAGAGCAGCAGAGACAAGCGATCGTGGACGATTGACTCGGCAATGACGAGTTCACTTGGGCCGAAAGCCCTGAAGGAACCTATGCACTAAAAGTGCATAGTGGTTGAGTTTTCTCTTAAAAGGTATAAACCTGGGGTTTTACATAAACAAAAACTATTATTTACCCAACAGATGTTATTGAGATTAGATAGCTAAAACGCTTATGATGTATACTTTATGACCTTAGCGTACATTTCTATTCCACTACTAGGGGTAAATATAGCGAGCGTGCCGTGAGCCGCCACGCTCGCTATATTTACCTCTTAGCATTGCAGCGAACAAGCTCCTTTCACAATCACTATTTCCGAAGCTCCTTAACATGCTACCCAACTTGTAGAGGATGAAGTAGCACTACCGGAAGCTTAATGTCGCGATCGTCATCTCTTTATCCTTCTCCGTCACATCGATATATCGCTGCAACGCCGACAGACTCTTGTGTCCAGAGATCGACTGGATGTGTTTAATTGGCACCCGCTCATTGTGCATCCAGGTAATCGCTGTTCGCCGGAAACTGTGGGTGCTGGCTCCCTCAATCCCCAACCGCTTAAATGCTGCCCGTAAAATGGCATCAGCAGACTCGGGGCAGATGTGTCCTCGTCCCCAGCGGCCTGGAAATAGATAGGGACGATTGCTCTGATACCCTTCTAGCAATTTCCTCAACTCTGGCGACACGGGGACAGATCGCGTCTCCTGTTTCCCTTTAGTCGTTGCTCGCCGGAAGGTAATGCGATCGCGCACTCGTCCCTCCGTCCAATACACATCAGCAGTGTGCAACGAACACGCTTCATTAATCCGGGCAGTCGTGTACAAACAAATTCCAAACAACGCCCGCTCCCGCTCCGTTGGCAACCCCTCTAAATAAGAGAGCATTGACATGGAGGTAATCGCCTCCATCCCTTGTCCTTTTCTAAACCAAACCAACAATCGGAACAGCTTCAAATCTAAAATCAACCCTACCTTTCCGTCAAACAACCAAGCAATCTCCTGTGGCGAGAGGATCTTGGCTTGGTCGTGGCGGTTGATTTTCATCACTGAACTAGTACGGTTGTTCAGCCCATTCTACATTAGGAAAGTCCAATAAGTTAATGTATGACCTCAAATGCCCACTTCTTCGTTCGCAGCTCTCAGGATCTCAAACTCAATTAAGGAAAACTTATCTATATCGGTTTAGTGACTCCGATTCAGATTGGTTTATCGAGCAGATTTGCTCCATCACTAAGCCGATTTTCAAGGACCTTACGAGTGCGCTCCAACTCTGCGGCTAATAGTTTTTCGTCAGGTAGGGCTGTTTGATATTCCGCTGCCAAGATGTTGGAGAGCCCTTCCAGCGCATAGTGAGCCACTGCTTCATTCTTTTTGTTGCAGAGAACTAAGCCGACTGGCGGGTTTTCGCCGGGGTAGGTCCAATGTTCGCGGGCGTAATTAAGGTACATATGCATTTGCCCTGCGTCAGCATAGGTAAACTCGCCGAGCTTGAGGTCGATAATGACCAAACAACGGAGCCGACGGTGAAAGAAGAGCAGATCAACTCTGAACCATTGATCACCAATCCGCAATCGACGTTGGCGACCGACAAAGGTAAAATCGCCACCTAGTTCTAGGAGAAAGCTTTCAATATGGCGAATGAGGGCTTCTTCTAAGTCGTTCTCGGAATACTCGTCTTTGAGGTCCAGGAATTCCAGTACAAAAGGATCCTTTAGTTCTTCTTCTGGTGTTACCGCATCTTCGGAACGAGGACGGCTACCCTGTTCCAGCATGGCTGCCTTATTACGCGACAGTAGAGTGCGTTCATAGTATTGAGTGCTAATTTGGCGGCTTAGTTGCCGTACAGACCAACCACCCCGTAATGCTTCTGTTTCATAGAAGGCGCGAGCTTCCGGGGATTTAACGGAAAGGAGTTTGACGTAGTGGGACCAAGGGAGAGGGAATTTTCCGGACAGTGTCCGAAAAATTTCAGGAGAAAGTGTTTCAGGAGAAAGCCCTTCCCCTAAATGAGGATAGGCGAGATAGAAGGCGCGCATCTGAAAGAGATTTGTTTTCTGAAATCCGCGCCCAAAGAGATCGCTCAAGTCTTTAGCTAACCGCTCGATGATCTGTTTGCCATACTCCGCACGGCTTTCTCCCCGCTGCTCAAGTTCTACGATCCGTCGTCCAATTTCCCAATAGGTTGCTGTCATGATGGCGTTAACCGATCGTGCGGTAGCACGACGGGCAGCTTCCATAAGTTCAACTACGGCGCTGAGTACTGTTGTGTAAGTGTCAACAGTTTCAATGACCTCAAGCTGCTCGGCGGTTAGGCTGTCTGGAGTGGAATCTTCAGGTTGTTTGGGCACGATTGGTTCCAACAAACGATTGGCTTAGGCTTGATCCCCAAGCATGGTGATCAGACGACGTAATTTTCCAGCTTTTTTGCGATTGCCGTAGCGACGCTTTGCTTCTGCCACAATTTCTTCCATTGCTGCTGGGTTAGAAGAGGCATGAACCCAGGCAGCTTCGAGAAAAACTTCGATCGTGATGCGGTTGTCCTTACAGTATCGAGTTAGGGTCTGATCAAGTTCCTTATCTAGAACGATCGCCGAATGTCGGTTAGTCTTTGGAATCTTTGCTAGCTCGGCTTTTAACTCTTCCAAGGTGTCACTTGGATTAGGTGGTGCTGTTACCTCTGGTTGGGTTTGAGCTTCGACTGTTTCAGCCTCCTGGTCACTCTCTGTTTGCTGCACGTTGGTAATGAGGGTGTCAGCTCTGGTTGGGACGGCAGGACGCTGGCGATTTTGGCGAATTCGGTCTAGGACGCTATCGGACATGGTTGTTAGATGGTTGAGGGAACTGCTAAGTCTAAAAACATTATCTAATTAAAAGCGAAAAAGTTAAAAGTCTAAATTTAGCTTTTTATATTTTGCTTATTTAGGCGTTTAATGAAGCCAGCGAAAGAAATGAACTTGATATTGCCTCTGAGCAAAAGACTAAAACAATAAAATTAGCTTTTTACTTTTTTCTTGCTTGTCATCTTGCTAATTTTGTCAATTAGCACCACAAAAGGGTACTCTAGTTCGCTATAACCCATGTCGCTTAAAGTAGAGCGTCGGTTGATGGCTTGTTTGTAACGTTCTGACTCTCGAATGGATGGCAAGATCAGTTCCTCTCCGACTTCATCCCGCATTCCATCAACGGCAGCTCGGCTCTCTTGGGTTTGGGTATTGCCGATCCAGCGATCGCGAAAAGGTAATACGCCCAAGACCTGAGCATCTGTTGCACCAACATCCTGCAAAGTTCGCAGCAAATCCAGTGTTCTAACTAAGGAGCCGTAGCCTTTGACGGATGCTTCAACAGGCGATTACCAACGCATCGCAAGGTGAGCTTGCTGGGACAACTTGCCATGCAAACCTTTGAGCGGGGAGAGTATTTTTTCCGGGTGCATATTGCTGAACGGCTGATTAGCCAATACATTCAGAATTTGCCAGATGCGAGAACTGATCCAGAGGCGTTGTTAGTTGATAGTCGTGCGGTTTTGAATTCGATTGAAGCTCAACATGGATTATTGACAGAACGCGCCACCGATATTTACTCGTTTTCTCATTTAACGTTCCATGAGTATTTCACAGCAAAGAATATTCTGGATATCACCGATCCCACGGGTCAGGCAACTGCATTGAATCAATTAGTAACTCACGTTACAGAACCGCGATGGCGAGAGGTGTTTCTAATCGTAGCGGAACGAATGGACAGCGCGGACTATCTGTTAACGCTGATGAAGCGGGAGGTCGATCTCATTCTTGCTGAAGATGAGAAATTGCAACAATTCCTGAGTTGGGTTGAGCAGAAGTCCCGTTCTGTAAACGCTCCTTACAAACCTGCTGCAATTCGAGCCTTTTACTTCGCCCTCGACCTCGCCCGCGTCCGTAACCTCGACCTCGACTACGACCTCGATTTCGACGGTAACCTCGCCTGCGCCCGCAACCTCGCCCTTTACTGCAACCTCGCCCTCGCCCTCGCCCTCGCCCTCGCCCTCGACCCTGAATTGCAGAGTAAACTGCAACAACTCAAAGATCAACCTCCCTCAACTGACAACTGGCAAAATTACAAACAATGGTGGAAAGACAATGGACAAGCTTGGACTCAACAACTGAGACAGGTCATGATCCAACATCGCAATATTAGGCATTACTGGACGATCACTGATGCTCCGCGCAACCTTCTCCAGCAATAGTACGAAGCCAATCGTCTTCTTGTAGACTGCCTCAACAGCGATTGCTATGTCAGCCGCGAAGTCCGCGCGGAGATTGAAGACACGCTGCTTTTGCCGTTGCAGAGCAGTTCTCCCACCGAGTAGCCGCATCTCTTCTCTAGCAATTTTGGATTAGCACAGAAGTCAGGTTAGCGTGAGTCTCCAATGAAGGCGCACCAGCAGGAAGGGCGAAAGAAATATAGGAGTTCGACGGGGTGAAGTAGGGGTGAAAGTAGCGACGCTGTCGTCAGCCGCCATGCGAGCATTGAAATGCTTACGCAGTAGAGCCTTCACGCCACAGTTTTATTCTTAAGTAACTTTATCAACCTGAAAGCTCTGCGAAGTAGACTTCTTACGATTTATCCTTCGTCAACAGTAATCTTTGAACTTCTGCGCGGGTGGCAGCGAAACAAGGAGATCATGCGGGTTTCAGGGTTCAATCCGCTCCAAAATGATGGGGTGTACTAGTCGGTTTCTGGAATTTTTTAGTCCTAAAATAGTCCAAAGGTGTACTAGTCAAAGTTTTCAACTGGGCTGTTTCAAGTCGAAAAATGCAAAATTCTTACGTTTTTACACCTCTCACGACACAATCTGTTCTTGAATCAAAACTAGTCGATGAAATCTTTACAGGGCAAGGTTTTCAGCGTCATCATGGCGGCTGACGGTAGCCTCGCTAGGTTTACCCCTCGTTGGACTCGCTCACGGATTAGGGGACGTTCTAGCGAAGCTATCGAGACTTTCGCTAGAACGTTCCTGCTGGTGCTGCATCAAGAGTAACGGCATGGGTGAAGCAGCCGTTAGGCAGCTTGTACTCCATTGCTACTGAACACCCGAGAGGGAGCGTTTGCCGATGGGAATTCTTAGCTAGATTGTAGGATTTCTGCTGTCAAGCAGAGTCAAGCCTGCTCTAGCAAGCAACAGCTTGCTAGAGCAGAACATGAGGTTTCGTTGAGCCATCGACTGAGCTCGCAAACAGACTGTTTTTCGACCCTTAACGGGTTAGCAGCGTCAGTCATTTTAAGTATCTCCCAAACATGAAATCTACCACTCAACAACTGAACCGCTGGGTAAATCAATACCTGATGTTATTTCTCACAGGCGCTGTCATTCTGAGCCTTGGGTTAATCGCGTTCGGCAGTTGGAATGCTAGGCAGATTTCACAGGGGTTCAAGGAAATGATTACGACTGAGTTTAAAGTTCAGCAGCTCAGGGGCGAGATTATTCATCTTGATGAAGTGCTGACGATGTCAGCGCGAATGGCAGCCGCCACGGGCGACTTAAAGTGGGAACAACGCTATCGAACTTTTGAACCCCAATTGGACACAGCGATCAAGCAAGCAACGCAACTCGCGCCTGAAATCTATGCAAAATATGCTAACCAAACTGATGCTGCTAACGTCAAATTAGTTGAGATGGAGAACCAAGCCTTTAATTGGGTTCGCCAATTAAAGCCTGCTCAAGCGCTAGCCATGTTGTTTAGTCCGTCTTATGAAACTCAAAAGCAGATTTATGCGGATGGAATGACGCAAACCAGCAGCGCTCTTCAGAGAAGGGTCAGGACGAATTTTGAATCTTATGGTTTAGCGTTGTCTCAGTTGAGCTTATTCAGTACGGTAAGCTTTTTCACTCTGACAGCAGCCTGGATAACGATTCTGGGTCTGGTGAACCGATATCTCAAGCAGCGCAGAGAGGCTGAAACGAAACTGCGCGTTGCCAAAACCGAACTTGAACAGATCAACCAAAACCTGGAAATTTCGGAAGTCACCCTTCGCCAAAAGGCTGGGGCCCTTGAGCAAGCGCTTGAAGCACTTCAGCAAACTCAACTTCAGATGATTCAGAGCGAGAAGATGTCTAGCTTAGGACAACTCGTGGCAGGAGTCGCTCATGAAATCAATAATCCAATTAACTTCATCTACGGCAACCTTGCTCATCTGCGGAATTATGTCCAAGATCTACACGATTTTGTGCACCTTCACCAAAAGTATTACCCGCATCCTGCCCCAGAGATTCAAGCTAAAGCGACTGAAATCGACCTAGAGTTTTTGCAGCTCGATCTGGCTAAAATTCTCGATTCGATGAGTGTGGGCACGGAGCGCATTCGTCAAATTGTGCTAACGCTGCGAAACTTCTCCCGGATGGACGAAGCTGAATTTAAGAGCGTAGATATTCATGAAGGGATCGATAGTACATTGATGATTCTGCAACAACAGCTGAACGCCCAACCCGGGTGCCCAGCTATTCAAGTGATGAAAGAGTATGACGACTTACCCTTAGTGGAGTGCTATCCGGGTCAACTCAACCAAGTATTCATGAATATTCTGGCAAACGCTATTGATGCCTTGGAAGCCGCCGACCCTAAGCAAACGTCTAAAAAGACGAGAGAGAATCTTAGCGAGATCATAATTCGCACATCAGTGCTCGATGCCGAGTGGGTGCAAATCACAATCACTGATAATGGACCCGGAATGCCAGAATCTGTGAAACAACGGATTTTTGATCCCTTCTTCAGCACTAAACCTGTGGGGAAAGGAACCGGGCTTGGAATGTCTATCAGCTATCAGATTGTGAAAGAACAGCATCGTGGCAAGCTAGATTGTTTCTCGAGTCCTGGTGAGGGAACTCAGTTCGTGATTCAGATTCCTATTCATCAGTCAGTTTATGAAATAGTCTAAGCCAATCAAAATGGTTGTGTCACAACCCCTTTCTAGTGACAAATAATCTGTGACAATCACATTGTTTTAAGCAACAACGACAATTACAGATGGCGGCTACTCAAACTGTTGTAGAACACGGATCGCTAAAACCTGAGAAAAGTCTGAATTTGTCCCAATGTCATTCTATTTGACGCTATACAGATTCCATTGATGAATCAGTGAACGTTTCTATTGTCTCTGATGTTCTAAATCTAACTAAGTTACCGTTAATCACGGTGTACCGCTCGTCTGATTTCTCAGGCTATTGAGCAGAATACGTCTTGTCTTCTCTTTCCCATACCTTATCAATCAATCCAACTCGCTGAAAAATAGTTTCTATCCAGCTTGATTTTTATCAAAGAATAAAAAGTGATAGCAGCGGGCATCATAAGTTCAAAGCAGGATGCTATCACTATCAACATGTCTTTCTCCAACCTCCCGGATCAATCCTGGCCTTGCGCTTTCACACAATTGATGCAATTGGCTCTGGACGGCTCCAGCGTTGCTCAGGTAGCAGAGGCGGCGGTGGCTTTCGCGAGCCAGACGCTACAGGTCGAGTATCTTGAGCTGTGGGAATTCACTGGCTCCCCTCACCACGCGTTGCTGCGCGCTGGAGTCGGTTGGAAACCCGCCCTAGTCGGACAGCTCACGCTCCCACTCAACCCGGAGCATGAGCTGTTCGACTGGACCCAGTCGGATATCCTCCAGGGAGAACCAGCCCCAGTTTCCCTACCCCTGGGCTAGCCGAGAACGGCATGGTCAGGCATCTCTGGATTCCCATCCAAGTACAGGGGCAGCGATGGGGGTTCTTGAGCGCCCACACGAGTCCACACTCGCCCTTCTCAATCGATGACCTTTGCGCGCTCCAGACCATCGCCTCAGTTGTTGCCATCGTTCTCGTGCAGCAGCAGCAGGCCGCCAAACTCGAAGTGGCCAAGATCACGCAACAAGGGTTAGAGCAGCAAGTTGCCGCGCTCCAGCGCATCGAAGCTGTCTTGCGCGAAAGTGAGGAACGCTACGCCCTAGCTGCCAACGCGACAAACGATGGCGTTTGGGACTGGGATCACAGAACTGATGAGGTCTACTTCTCTCCCCGCTGCCGAGAGCTATTGGGCTATGCCGAGCCGGAGCTGAGCAACCAAATCCACGACTGGACCAGTCTCTTACACCCTGAGGATGTGGACTCATTTTGGAACGCTGTGACGGACTACCGGGCAGGGCGCATCGAGCAGTTTTCAATCCAGTCTCGCCTCCGACACCGGGATGGCACGTATCGTTGGATTTGGAGCCGTGGGATTGCCGTTCGGGATAGGGATGGAGTCGCGTATCGGCTGGCTGGCACGCTATCGGATATTACTGCCCGCAAAGAGAGCGAGGAGCATCTGCACTACACCGCGTTGCACGACCCACTGACTGGCTTGGCCAACCGCACCTTATTCATGGACCGATTAGAGCACGCGATGGCGCTAACGAGGCGATATCCCGAGTATCGCTTTGCGGTCGTATTTCTCGACCTTGATCGTTTCAAAGTCATCAACGATAGCCTCGGGCATCTAGCCGGGGATCAACTGCTGATTACCGTGACCCAACGGTTACGCGACTGCCTCCGGTCGAGTGATACGTGCGCTCGCTTAGGCGGGGACGAGTTCGCGCTGCTATTGGAGTACGCGCAGGACGACTCCGAGATCATCACGTTGGTGGAGCGGATTCAACAGGAGCTCAAAGCCCCAATCGAGTTGGATGGACAAGAAGTCTTAATCAATGCCAGCCTGGGCATGATCTTGAGGACCACGCGGTACGAACACGCCGAAGATCTGCTCCGAGATGTGGATACGGCCATGTACCATGCTAAAGCATCGGGTCGAGGTCGATATGCCATCTTCACCCAGACCATGCATGAGCAAGCCGTCAGTTTGTTGCAGCTCGAGACGGACTTGCGTAGAGCCATTGACGGCCAGGAACTGCGAGTGTTTTACCAACCGGTGCTGGATTTACAGACCCAGCAGGTGAGGGGATTTGAAGCCTTGGTGCGGTGGCAGCATCCGCGCCGGGGCATCGTGATGCCGGCAGAATTTATTCCCTTAGCGGAAGAAACGGGGCTCATCTCCCTCATTGATCCGTGGGTGCTGAGGCAGGCGTGTAATCAAACGCAAGCGTGGCAACAGCAGTATGGCAAACCCCTCACCATCAGCGTCAATCTCTCGCGTAAACAGTTTGCTCAGCCTGACTTAGTGCAGCAGATCGAGCAGATTTTGCACGACACGGAGTTGCCCGCCGGGTGCTTGAAGCTGGAGATTACCGAAAGCGCCATTATGGAGAATGTGGTAGCCGCCACGACCATGATGCAACAGCTCAAAGCGATTGGCGTGCAGCTGGCGTTGGATGATTTTGGCACGGGTTACTCCTCGCTGAGTCATCTGCATCTGTTTCCGATTGACATCTTGAAGATTGATCCGACCTTCACGCACGCGGTGGAGAGCAATCTTGAGAAGATCGAACTGATCCGCTCGATCACAAAGCTGGCGTGGAACCTCGGGATTGATGTAGTGGCTGAGGGGGTGGAGACGCAACGGCAGATGTCGCAATTGAAGCTGCTCAACTGTGATTTGGCGCAGGGCTATCTCTTCTCAAAACCCTTATGCTCTGAAGCGGTAGCCGAATTTCTAGAAGGCTCAAAATAGCGAAGCCGCCGTTAGTCACCCACAGTCAGCCATCACGCGCTGTAGGGGTAACTATAGCAGCGAGCGTGCTGTGAGCTACCACAAGAGTTTTGAAACTACTTCTTGTCTAGCTTCGAGAGGTTGAAGAAATCATGAGAATAGAATGCTTTAATACATTGCAACTAATTGCCAGAACCCTGGCGAAATAGGGATTGTAGCAATTACGAGGCTCTGGGACAACTTGTCCATAACCCCCTATTTAACTTACAGGCTAGAGAAAAAGCTGTACTGCGAAGATTTGAAATTAATCTCCATGTAGAAAACCTTGATGTATAACCTTAACGGTGACGATTCGTCCAAACGATGGACGCGAAATAGAAGACGCTGAAAAACACTGGGGTCGAAAAAAACTGATTTTTCTCCTGAATCTACATACTTAGAACTCTATTGCTTCTATGCTGACTCAACGGCTGACTTCATTGAAGGGCGTCCAGGTGCTGCTGGTCGAAGATGAACCAGACATCGCAGAGTTGCTCGCCTTCATGCTGACCGATGCTGGGGCAAAGGTGACTCACGCGCCTTCCGCTTTTGAGGCTCTACAAAAACTCGATCAGGGCTTGCCCGACGTGATTGTGTGCAATCTCCGGCTCCCCGATATAGATGGAAGACAGCTATTGCACTGCATTCGCGACTACCGAACAGAGTCAGGTAGACGTATCCCGACGATCGCCGTGACATCCTACACCCGAGAGTTCGCATTACCAGCGATTAAACAAGCCGGCTTTGACCGCTTCTTAGCCAAGCCGCTTGAGCCAGAGCAACTAGTTGCAGAGATTTTAGAATTAGTGGATGCTTGAGAACAATCCTTCTGCCTCCATTCTGTACGACGTACGCCATGTATTCTCCTGATGATCGTTCTGTGTTGCAAGGGGTAACAGTTCTAGTTGTAGATGATGACTTCGACTCGCGCGAGCTTGTGACTGTGACCTTACAGATTTATGGGGCAAACGTGGTCGCGTGCGGGTCTGTACAAGAGGCACTAGCTGTCTTTGCTGGGGTACAACCGCAAGCAATCATCAGCGATATTGCCATGCCGCATGCTGATGGGTGCAGCTTGATTGAAGCGATTCGTTCCTTTCCCTCCGGACAAGGGAGACGAATTCGAGCGATTGCCTTCAGTGCAAGGGCGAGAGAGGAAGATCAGAGACGAGCGCTGGGCGCTGGCTTTGACCGCTACCTCACGAAGCCGCTGGAGTTTGAAAAACTGATGAATGCGCTGGTCGAGTTGCTGCAAGAGCGCCACGAGAATGAAGGCGCTCAGGTCGATTCTGCTGACGAAGTGCAAGAACATTCGGCCACGACGCTCCCTGCTTCGTAAGTCATCAAATCGCTAAAAGTCTACCTAGACACGCCACTTTGACCTACCGTTCTAGCCTTCAATCTGAACATGACGTTGTTAAGTTGTGAACAATTGGAGCGATCTTTTTTCCAAAGAGCCATGTCACCATTGAACCAGCAGGCGAAAACACGTCAATGCGATTTGCAGTTTGCAGCGGCAGATTCGGCAGCGCGAAGCCATTCACCTATATTGCGAACAGGGATGTTGTCACGACTTGGCAAGCTACCAGTGTAGAAAAAGCGGGCAGCTTTCTAGGAAAACTTAATTTAGTTACTGCTGTATCTTCGGTATAGCAGTAACTAAACTGAACTTGGTTTTTATTCACTTATGCTTTGACTGCAACTTTCTGCTGCTGTTTGCGCTTTAGCGAACCTGCACCCATAGCACCAAATGCTAACAGACCTAATACAGAAGCCGGCTCAGGAACAGAAGCCGTTTCAGTGTAAGCAAGGTTGCTAATCTTTAACTTTGAATCCACCGACGTATCCAACAAATTGAGAACCCCATAGCCTACAGTGTAAATTCCATCTGCGGTGAAAGTATAAGTAGTATTGACTCCGTTGGCTTCGCCATAATTACCTGATAGAGCAACATCACCTAGTTTCTGGATAACAGAACCAATAGAGAAGAAAGAAAAATCGTTGAATGGCAGGTAGTCACCAGCATTGAACTTCCAATCAAAACTAAATACATCTCCTGCTTTGGCTGCAATTGTTGTTTTCACAGCAGCGCCATTAGTAGCATTTTGACCTTGAACAGCGTCTAAACTACCTGCATTTAAGCCCAAGAATTGCTCTATCTGGGAATCAGATGCCCCAGAAGAATTTAAGAAAGCCTCTCCATTGCTAGTCGTAGCACTACCAATTGTCTGGGTGTTTGCGGGATTAAAGGTAAAATTTGCAGCATAGGAGGGAGTAGTACTCAACACGGCAGCTAAACTCGCTAAGCTAATTCCTGTCGTTTTTAAAGCAGTAGCCATTGGTAACTTTTTCAGCGAAGTTGCGTTAGTCATTAGTTTCCTGTCTCCACAGTGAACGTTGATGTCAGAGTTAGTTTGAGGTAAGCTTTCCTTTCAGAATCGCGCCACACTTCACAGAAACCCAAGCGAACTTTTCCCATCTCTTCAAGCAATGCTTGAGAGGTTGGGTAAGAGCAATTGCAAGTATCAAATTATGTGGATGCTTTTAGCGATTAGCTTGCTTATGAATTTCTTTGAGCTTTAGTGCGCTCGCTTGTTGAAATTAAGAATGACACACCTTTTCTGGTGTTCTCAAGTACGTACACGTGATCTCTATCAAATAAATACATACTTTAAGCAGATGCAATCGGTGTAAACACTGAAGCTTTTCAGCCCAAAAGCATAAAGACCGCGGGCTTCCCACCTTGATGGATACGTTTTTAGATAGAGGCTAAGATAAAATTTCTGTGAAAGCTAGCGTTAACCTGGCTATGTTTAAGAGACTGTTTGTAAATAGATAGGAAGCAGCGGTGCGCCAGGAGATGAGGTTGAGCCGAGATACGTGCGATTCTTTATCCTATAGGCATCAAAGGCTCCCTCTGTCCTGCTTTCAGCGTTTGGCTCAAGGAAAGCTAATTTCACGGAGTAGCTACACAGACCGCAGAAGTCCTTTTTGTTTCAGAATCGCTCAGTGCTCCTTCTGCTATGAGTTTGATCGTTTTTTGGTTGACCTCAATCAATTGCTTAGACTGAACGAGAGCATGCCTATTTGAAGACGGTTGTAGTCTGTGCAGTAGTCCGGCGATAGTCTAAGATTTGTAACACAGCTATGCTACAAACCAATAGGACGATTAGATTCGCGGGAATTTCGCCCTTCAAATCCCCTTTCCATTTCATTAACTTTTACTTAAAACTTAGTGAATCGAGCTGCGGCTGTGTTCTTTGCTCTGCTTTGCATTGAGCCCTGTCTTCTGCGCTTGCTTACTGTTTAGCGTGTCTTTTTTCACTAAGTTATCGATAAAAAGACGTGGTAGCTTAGTGAAAACATCGAGGCTCGCATGGCGTTCCAGAAAGGCGAAAATCCCCATCATCCTCTCCCTGGATCGATCCTCACGGTGGAACCGATTCGGGATAAGAAGGCGATCGAGCGGATCAAGAAACTGCTGCGTGACCAGCCGCGGGACCTGTGTCTGTTTGTGCTGGGGATTAATACTGCCTTCCGCGCCAATGAGTTGCTCTCGCTCACGGTCGGTCAGGTGCGCACCCTGCAACTTGGAGATGTGCTACGGGTTAAGCAAAGCAAGACGGGGAAGTTCCGTTCTGTCACAGTTAATGGGGCGGTCGTCAAAGCGATCTCTCAATACCTTGCCGCTTGCTCCCTTCCCGAGGAGGCGTTCCTGTTCCAAGGCAAACGCGGCTGCTTGACAGTTCCCACTGTGAGCACGATGGTGAAAACCTGGTGTCAGCATGTGGGACTAAAGGGTAAGTTTGGCAGCCACAGCTTGCGCAAGACTTGGGGCTACTGGCAGCGAATGGAGCGTGGTACCGCTATTCCGCTACTGATGGAAGCTTTCGGACATGCCACCCAGCAGCAGACGCTAGCATATCTGGGCATTCAAGCCGAGGAGATTGCCCAAATTTATGAGCTGGAACTGTAATCGGATGGCAGTTGCTCACAGGCAATGCTTACCGCCTTATAAAAAAAGCTCGTTTTCTGATGGAGCGCAAAAAGAACCTATTCCCTTTACCCTGCCTGGGTTTCTAACCCCTTTTTCGATAGAGGAAGCACAGTTGTCCCCACGAGATGTGCAACCAGTGCAAACAAAGTTCTTCACCTTGCCTTGTAGCAGCGGTTTCAGCCATTAGCAGCTTTTTCAATTTTGCACGAAGCCTAAACGAATTCGGAATGAGTTCAGATCTGTAGGAATTCAGCGATCGCGCTACGAATCAAGCGGGCTTCTTACCCCTTTCCCACCCCGATTTAGCACATGCGTGTAAATCATCGTTGTCTTCACATCTTTGTGCCCCAGCAGTTCTTGCACGGTGCGAATATCCTATCCCGCTTCTAGGAGATGGGTTGCAAAACTATGGCGGAAGGTATGACAGCCGACTCGCTTTTGAATTTTTGCTGCAAACACCGCTTGCTTGAGGGCTTTCTGCACGCCGCTTTCGTGGAGGTGGTAGCGATTAATTTGCCCTGTTCGGGGGTCGCGACAGCGACGGTCTGAAGGAAATACAAACTGCCATACCCACTCTCGTTCAGCAGTGGGATACTTTCGAGCTAAGGCATAGGGTAAATGCACAGCTCCATAACCTTGCGCTAAATCTTGCTGGTGCAATCGGCGGACCCGCTGCAGATGTTCACGGAGCGGGTCATTCAGACTCGTGGGCAGCATTGTGACTCGACTCTCAATTCCTTTCGGGGTGCGAACGATAATCTGCTGTTGAGCAAAGTCGAGGTCTTTAACCCGGATGTTTAACCCTTCGTTTAGCCGCACCCCACTGCCATAGAGAACTTGCACGACAAGCTGATACACGCCATTGAGATTGCCAATCACGGTTCTGACTTCATCTTTAGTCAGGACCGTCGGCAAGTAGCGCGGTTGCTTGGCTCGAACGGCATCAATGGACGCATCTAACTCTTGCCGCAACACTTCGCGGTAGAGGAATAAAATAGCGCTCAGGGCTTGGTTTTGCGTGGAAGCTGCCACCTGTTCTTGCACGGCAAGATGTGTTAAGAATGCTTCAATTTCTGGACTTCCCATGTCTTTGGGATGGGTCTTATTGTGAAACAGGATGTAGCGCCGAATCCACTGAATATAGGTTTGTTCAGTCCGATACGAGTAGTGCTTCACCCGCAACAGGTCAGAGACTTGTTCGAGTAGTTTTCTCGGTCGTGGCTCCATCGTGGCGATTCCTAACGCTGTAAGTCTGTCATTCGGGATCTTAGGCGGACAGCGATAAGTTCTCTCTTGGAAGAAATACGGAAGATTTCGGGCTAAGATCCCTGTCGAGGGGTATTATGCGGAAATTGCGTCGGTCTAAGTCGCTCGATTCGGACTTAGGCAGAAAGTATCAGGCTAAGTGGCTCTAATTGGGATCTTAGGCGGAAACTTTCAGTCCAAATAATAGTTGGGCAGCAGTTTTGATATCGCTTGTGTTGCTGAGTGAGCAACTATTCTTAAAAGGCATCGTGCCGAGATACGTGTAAAAAGTGATCATATCTCCCTCTAACCCTTACGAGGAAGGCTTTTGAAGTTTTCTATCTAAGAGAACTTCACTGAAAGCTTTAACCAGTACACCTTTGGACTATCTTAGGACTCAAAACTTCTAAAATCTGACTAGTACACCCCACATTTCACAGCAGTTTAGACCCTGAAACCCTTATTCCCTCGTTGCATCTCTGCGTGGAACAGCAGAAGTCCAAGAATCTACAACGCAAACTGGTCAAAGTGCAAAACCAAGACATAGCAAGATTTTGAAGCCTATATGATCACTTTTTACACGTATCTCGGCACGATGCCTAAAAGCATTGTTCAAGGAGAACAATCTGTATGTCCGAGTTCGACCCTGAAGTAACGCTGCGCGAGATTACTAAGGAAAACTGGCGTGACATTCTCCGTTTAAAGGTAGCTCCACACCAAGAGCAGTTCGTGGCATCCAACGCCGTGTCTATCGCAGAAGCACATTTCAATCCAGAGGTTGCTTGGTTCCGCGCGATCTACGCTGGGGATGTGCCAGTCGGTTTTCTGATGTTGGAAGACAGCGTAGCTCAGCAAGAGTACTTTCTGTGGCGCTTTATGATCGCTGAGCAATACCAGGGGCATGGGTACGGGCGAAAAGCGCTGGAGTTGTTCTTCGCGCACGTCAAGACGCGCCCTGGAGCGGATGCGGTTGAAACAAGTTGCGTGCCAGCCAAAGGTGGTCCCGGTCCGTTTTACGAGAAAATGGGTTTTGTCTACACCGGAAAAGAAGAAGAGAACGGCGAACTGTGTATGCGACGTGAATTGTGATCTAGAAATGGTATGGGGGTAGCGAGCCGCCCAACAATTCAAATGCAGGCGGACGGTCAAAAGTCGCTGGTGCTGAGTTCGAGGTAATCTGCCGCCGCTGATTTGAGCCGTTATACGTAACCGATACGCCGATTGAGTCCGTTGAGATTGTCTGGTTGCGATCGCACTTTTGAAGGGGCAGTATGCAGTAGGGAGTGTGGAGGTTAAGATTTTGCGGTCATGAATATTCAACGTAGAGCATTTAAGATGATCTATTATAGCAATCCTAAATGATTCATGAATTTTGGGATCCCATTTCAATCCTGGAATGCTCATCGGTCAACGGTTTCGGTCGTTAGATTTTTTACAAATGATTTAGGACTGCTATATAAGTCTGATCACAAGTTCGCAACACCAAAGAGCGAGAATAGGAGTTTCAAATATGGCTTTAGATCAACTCGAGGCATTTTTAAAGAAAATGCAGTCTGAACCTGCACTTAAAAATGAGGTGCTTGCTTCATCAACAGCAGATGAAGTTGCACAAATAGCACTAAAGCTTGGTTTTGAATTTTCAGGTGATGAATTATTGAGAATGTCAGGTAAGAAAGTTGGCAGGGTTACTGTTAAAAGAAAGGACCTTCCTGGAGAGTACTGGGGGAATTGAGCGATCGCTCTACCCGAACTCAGATCGCACCCAAAACCCATCCAATAGACTAAGACAGAAACAGATAACCAATCTTGGTGAATGGTCAAAGCAAATTGGGATAAAGAAAAACTGAGCGAAAATTGGACTCTTTTACCAACTGAATTAAATCTAGTTGGTAACAAAGTTAGCGCGAATCATCGCTTTTACTTCTGGCGATCGCAGGTATTCTCTGTCTCTGGTTGATGGTTGTTTCGGTGGAGGAGAAAATAACTTTGCCGAAAACGGAAGTTGGGCAGTGATTTGTAGCATGGGTCAAGTCCTCTGAGGGACGTTTATATCTTCATGATACTTTACCTAAAAGGAGACGAACTAGGCAATGTAATGATTGGTATTTCTTATCAATCAAGTCCAAAAATGGTGTGGAAATTCAAAAATTAGGTAAGGCTGCACTTCGTCACATGAACCCTATATTTCCGCCTACCCCTGGTTTGAACAGGTGGCGGTATTGGAGCATTTCCGTGGATTTCAATTCCCAGGCGGCCTCGATCGCCTAAAACAATGGTGGGAAACCGTCGCTAACCCGGAATTGGTGCAGGCGATCGCCAAGTCTCAGGAATTTTATCTCGAACACTATGCGCGGTTACTTCAAGGATTAGCATCGCCATCATTACCCTAGCAGAATTGTTGATTTCTTAGCGCCGCTAACCATAGACTTGAGATGTTGGAGGAGCGCACCGCATAACAACGCCCATGCACACCGACCGCCGAGAGTTGATCGGTTATGGCAGAGGATATCTGCGGCGGGTGATGGGCAACGTTGGGCTGCTTATTCCTTGGTAGGGGTGTAGCCCAAGCCTTATCCTCTGGGACGTACCATATAAGTATGTTCTGAGAACTATCCGCCCTGTATCAAAACCCATCAAAAACCGACCCTTTATTGATAGGGCGTCTTGTCCTCCTGCCCTTTCCCCTCAAGTGACCTGAAAGCTAGAAAGACCAAAGCTTTCTCTTAAAGGTTGAAACTGCCGAAAAGATATCCTTTTTTTGCCAGGGGTCATAATAGGCAAATCGACACATTCTACGTCACGACTTCTG
>NZ_JCACCM010000095.1:0-27037 GCF_059501405.1 Myxacorys sp. | reverse complement strand
AATGCTGCTATCCGGTCTCCTCTTTACCTTTCAACCCTGTTGTCACCCCTTGAGGATGTGGAGTTTTTGTTCAATCTAAAAAGCAGGAGCGTTGGTTATGGCACGCCATCGACCACAAAAGCGGGCAAGTGTTGGCATACGTGTTAGCAGATCACAAAGACCAGGCGCTAGTGAAGTTGAAAGCATTGCTAGCGCCATTCGGAATTCAAACCTTTTACACAGATGGTTGGGGAGCTTATGCCCGCTTGTTGGACGAAGACAAGCATGTTGTGGGTAAAACTCACACGCAGAGAATTGAGCGTAAACATCTGACCTTACGAACTCGAATCAAGCGACTCGCTCGCAGGACAATTTGCTTTTCCAAGTCCGAATGGTTACATGACATTATGATTGGGTTGTTCGTCATGCACGCTTCGCGTGAGCCGAAGGCAACGTTACGAATTTGGGCGAACGGTTTGACTAATCGATCCCCATGTCTAGAACACTAGTGCGCCGAGCCCAGGGCTGTTTCATTGTCAAAGATGGAAATATGGACGTTTGATTTTCTCGTTCAGCGCTCTTGAATTTTTTGAACCTCACGCACGAGGACTTGGGGCTTCCAGATATCTCCTGGGGACAATGAAACAGCCCTGGTGCGCCGAGCCAGGCCTGTTTCATTGTCAGAAACAGAAATCTAGACACTCAATTCTCTCGTTTAGCATTCTTGAATTTTTTGAACCTCACGCACGAGGGCTTACGACTTCCAGATATCTCCCTGGTGCGCTTTGGCAGGGCTGTTTCATTGTCAGCGTAGAAAAGCTAGACTCAGCGGTGTCGTGACTCGGCTTCAACTGCCATGAGCTTGATTGACCATCTGCAACAAATCCCGGAGTTTCGGGCCGCCCGTGGACAACGACATGAGCTATGGCTGGTTTTGCTGCTGATTATCTTGGGTGCAATGCTGGGGTATTGGGGCTACCGGCCGTTAGCCGAGTTTGTCGAGGTCTATGGTCAGGAAATTTGCTGCAAGTTGGAGTTAGCGCCCGACACAAAGCTGCGCTCGTATTCAACCTTTCGTCGGGTGATGCAACAGTTGGATTATCAGGTCTTAGCGAGTGTGTTTACCGACTGGGTCCAAGGACAGCACCCGATAGACCCGGGCGAGTGGTTTGCATGTGATGGCAAAAGCATCAAAGGCAGCGTCACTGACTCCGACCAAGCTCAGCAGAACTTTGTCAGTATGGTGTCGTTGTTGGGTCATCATCGGGGTGTGGTGCAGGCAGTGCTGCCGATGGAACAAAAACTCGTCAGTGAGCAAGAAGTGGTGCGCGTATTACTCAGTACTGTGGGATTGAGGGGCATTGGCGTAACACTGGATGTGCTGCACACTCAAAAAAACCTTGCACCGCATTGTCAAACAGAGCAATGATTACCTGGTGTGTGTCAAAGCGAATCAAGGACGATTGTACCGAGGAATTCAGCAAAAATGGAAGACGCAACAACCGCTCAGTTGCTATCAAGAACACGAAGGAGAACATGGACGCAGCACGACCTGGAGGGTCAGCGTGTTTGATGGGGTAGCAGCATTTGGGCATGAGTGGCCAGGAATTCAATCTGCAATTGTGGTGCAACGCTGCGGATATCGAGACGGGAAACTATTCGACGAGCGGCAATCCTATATCAGTAGTGTCGTCGCGAGTGCCGAGCAATTTCACCGCATCATTCGCGGGCATTGGTGCGTTGAGAATCGATTGCACTGGGTCAAAGATGTCGTTTTCAACGAAGACCATGCACCGCAAACGGGCAAGAATGCAGCAGCGAACTGGTCAGTGGTCCGCAATGTCTTCATTACCATAGCTCGCACAGGGGGCTTCACTTCGATGGCTGCTGCCAAACGGCAGTTCGCCAATCAGTTAGACAAGGTTTTTCCCCTACTACAATGAAACAGCCCTGGTGCGCCGAGCAAAGCTCGGCTCTGCCAACCAGGGGAAGAACCTGGTCATGGAAGCCTTGGCAAGGCACCAAGTAGCGAGTGTTGCGCTGTTATCGGCAACGAGGACAGTGAAGCGTACAGTACATCAGCTACCGAGTTGAAGTAGTCTTTGAGGTCTTTTGTCATGAGCGCGTAGCGATGCCTAACTCTTTATTGAACTGACACTTTTCTCTAACTTCCCAAATCGAGGTGTTAGACACAGTGCGGGTTGAGCGCGAAATAAATACACGATGTTTCCGGTAGCTGCGAGCGACTCGCTGCCCAAAATCGGTCACGCTGACTGATTTGCTCGTTGTTGGTGAATCACTGTCCGAACTCCCCGCGCTCTGACTGTCGACCGCGAAGTAGATGCAAGGTGGATTGGGAAGCTGCGATCGCGCTCTGCCTGTTCAGCAAATTCTTGAAAGCGGAATGCCCAACTTTGACGATCCGGGACTGGCAACGCAAATCATGCGAAACTTGGCAGACCCGGAGTACATCAAGCGGATAGCTTATGGCGTTGTGCTGTTTCCAGACATCAGCGATTGCCTCTTTAGCAGATGGATTCGGAAAGCTGAACTCCTGCGATCGCACTTCATGAGATCGCAGGAGTTCAGCTTGTTAATCGTCGGGACGATCCTCTGACTCTAGAGGTTTCTGCGACTTTTCAGGAGTTGCCTTGCGGGTCGGTTGGACGGGTATCTGGTTTTGGTGGCTAATTGTCGCCTCGATAAAATCTCGAATCTTCAGGGTAAAGGATTGGTCTTCATGAATGGCGTAAGCGCCAAGAGCAGAAAGATTAAGAGTCGCCAAAACGGTAACTATCGCTGTATTTTTATCCATTTTAGGGGATAGAGTGAAGCGCCTAGCCCCTGACTTAAGCTTCGTATAAAAAATATTAACATATAATCCTTGGGTCTGTAATGCCGTAGCACGCATCGAACAATCCGCTTGCACACCGACTGTATAAAATTAGTCTGTTGAGAGCGAGAGTTCACTAACGGCGGGTGAAGCGGGGCGTTATACGACTGACTGTGCAACAAACTGATCTATCGATTAGGTGAGATAATTCCTTCGCTTGATACCGCAGACAAAGCACTAATTCTGAGTTTCCAGAGATAGCCGTACTTGTTGCGATTTGCCCACGGAGCAGCCTTAAACGCCCCATAGTTGCTGAAGTTGTGAGCACATCCGGGGCGGTTGGAATGGTGCAAATCACATAACGGAAATACTTGCCAAAGGGAAATCTCGAAGCCTGGTAGGGTCAAGCTGTAACCCCATAGAATCAGAATAAGAGAGAATCCGAATAAGAATAGCGGACTGATTGCAGATGCGATTGGCTCTGCCAAGCTCCGAAGGATCGCAGACAACAATGCAACTAAATAGAGAATAGGAATACCGTAGAAAGCATGATGCACCTCAGTAGCAGGGGATGAGCAGCATATGAACCAGTCGTTGCGTAGATACCACTCCACGCGTCGTCAATAGAGATCAACCTTCTGATGACGCTCTAACCACAATCGTTGATACTGCTCCAAATAACAAAGGGGCAGCCCCAGAGCTACCCCTTGCTGAACATTCCCAGATGTTCATTTAACCAGCAGACACTAGCTCTTTAATCGCGCCTTTCTCAATGAGGTGGTCAATTCGCGATAGAAGCGGAGCTGGAGAACTGAGCTTAAAATGATCAACTGCTTCTCGCATGGTTACAGGATGATCAAGGGTAACGAGAAAGTCCAGCATGTCTTGCTGAGTTTTGGTTAAGTCAACCGTTGAATCCGTGATTTCAAATTGACGTTTGTTGATCGTGATCATTACTTGTCCTCTTTGGATTTATAGATTGCAGCACGGTCAAAGTAGGGCGTATCAACGTCGGTATGCTCCCATGATACGGCATTCTGTCGATCGCTATAATCGCCGCCGTGTTCACCCCAATCTTTGATATGAGCATCAACGGGGTCAGTTGTACCCGCCACCTTGAGGGCGGCATCAATCCGCGTATCGGTGTCTGGCTCTAGCAGTTCATCATCATTACTGCCACCGCCACCGCCACCAAGCCAAGAAAAAATACCCATAATATAAAGTACTCCTGCAATGTTTGCGTTGTTGTGAGTTAGCCAGGGTGTGAGTTGGAAGCTGCCCCCTGGCTATTGAACGTCGTAGCTAGTAATTGTCTCTTCGTCCTCCGCTAAGCTAAAGATGATCGATTGACCATTCTGGAGCCGGACGGCATAACGAGTTGGTTCCCATCCAGTCACACCACCCCAAAACTGCCGCGTGCCTGAACTGCCAAAACTGATCTCTTTGGGTTGAGGAAACCGACTCAGCACAGCACTTTTGGACTGCGGGTAAGAGAGCTTGCCTGCTTGCCAAATCGCTCTAGCCGATGGGTCAGCGGGTGGCCCATCATTTGGTGATTCCCTAGCGTAGGGTTCTGGGTTGCGAGATGGCATCGCCGACGATTGAGCCATCGGAATCGGTGCAGGTTGTGGTACAGGTTGAATCGCTTTATCCTGTGGCAGCAGTTGACTAGGTATGGGTTCTGGGCACTCGGTCCTCACGACTCGTCCTGATGGGCGCGTGTCGTTTGCTCTCATGACCTCACCCAAGGGGGGAGGAGTTGGAACGGGCAACGTCCCATTCCGCCTAGCTTCATGTTCTGCCATGCCCGCAGAACCATTTTGAACAAAGTAGCCAACATCAAACGCGTTGACAGAGTTGAGACGCGGATGAAGCGCGATCGCAACTAATGAGGTACTGAGGCTAGTGATCAGAAGTGTTTTGAATTTCTCGTTCATGACTGTGAGGTAGAGCGTGTTGAAGTCAATAGGTTGCCGTGGTGTCCGCCATCAGCCAAAAGGCAACGACAACCGCAAGTAAACGAAGACTCATGTCGAGAAGCGTCATGCAGATGGAAGTTCTAGAACTTCTGATTCTGGAAGTTCGACCCGGGAGTAGGTCACATCGATAATCTCGTTCACTCCAGCCGCCATTGAGCGACGTTGGCTCAAGCGATCGCTTAGTGACCCCATCATCCGAAACGGAGTGCGCTCGATATGCTCAGCCAGTTCGTCCATCTTTTGGTCGGCATACTGATCCACCTTCGCCTTGGCACGTTCAACCTCTTGGTCAATGCCGCGAGTGATGGAGGCTAAGCCTGCCACCGCTTCATCCTCATCCACCTCCGCCTGAGTTTGCCGAGAGTTCTGGAACTGCTGGAACTCTTGGAAGTGTCCCTGCAGTCGCATTGAGCGAATCTTCTTGATGAACTCAGCCGACTTGAGCCGTCTGGTTTCTCCGGTTTCAGCAAAGTAAAACGAGGATTTCTCGCTGATGTGCTTCGCTGTAATTTCCAGAAGTTTTACGCCCCATTCTGGGTAGGGGCCACTTGCCGGAAGCAGCACATCAAACGCCTGGTAGACAAACTCAACCCAGTTCTTAACCGCTTTTTCCGATACGCCCCAGGCGTTGGAAATGTCGGTAATGGGGACAACCTTGACTCGTTCTTTGGAAGCGACCATTTTGTCTCTCCTGTGTAAGTTCTAGAAGTTTTGGAAGTTAGGCTTTTTTTGCCAGTAACTGAGCCAGCAACCCGATCAGCGTTGCTATTTCCTGATGGGTCATTCGGTTCATCAGGGATGGCGCGATTCGAGTTAAGTCTTGCAATTCAGAATCAGTTACGGAAGTTCTGGAAGTTTCAGAACTTCTGAATTGAAAGTAGCACGCGTGGATGTCATTGGTAACCATAAATTACCATTGACATACAAATGAAGACACGGTAAGACTTAAGTAGTTTATTGGGTAAGATTGATGCGAAGTGTAAACAGGATTGACGAATTGGCGCGGAAGGGAGAGCGGGTCACAGTTCAGTTTGATGACCCAGACTTGCTAAAACGACTTGAAGAACTGGCGGGACAAGCTGAACGTCCTGTATCCCGCGAGATTGTTGTGTGGCTCAAGATGGCAATGGAACTGGTTGATGAGCAAGGATTCCATGTGGTAAACGGCAAACTTCGGAAAGTGAAGTTTGAGGAGTTGGATACCGATGATTAATTTTGCTGAACTTCCATCAATCCCATTCACAAAACGCCCAAAGTTCCAGCATGTCCAGCTTTGGCGGCGTACTTGCTAGAAAACGCAGTTCGGGAACATCAGCAGCAGCAAAAGGACGAACAGAGCGATGATGGCAAATAATGAACCAGATAGGCTCGATATTCTCATCAACCAAGTTGGACGCCTTCGAGGGCATAACGGAACTTAGAACCGTAGTGACGGAAAGTTTAGAGAATCAAATCAGCGCTTAACCAAACTTGAAGAAGTCTCACAACAACAAGAGCGCAACATCGATCGCTTAGTTGGCATTGTTGAGAAGCTGATTGAGAAACAGGAATAGATAGAACAAAGCCCAATCGACAGTTAAATCGAACCTTTGGAGCTTCGAGACGCGAATCGGGCGTTGGTTTCAACTCACCCTGAATTCGCGAAAGCCGAGGTCATGCCTCGGATTGACGGAAACAGGCTTGAGAAAATTTGTGTTGGCATTACTCAACTCTCAAAAATAGGAGGGGCAGTGAGTCCTTACGACCTGTTGGAGTACATTCCGGAAGACTTGGAGGTGAAAGATGCCCGTGATCTCGCCTAGCTCCATCGCTCCCTCAACACTGCCATTTGTCCTGCTGGAGCATCGATCTCAGCTACCGGAAACACCGTGTGTCTATTTCGCGATCAACTCGCAAGACGAGGTGCAGTATATCGGGCAATCGACCAATCCTAGGCGGCGCTGGAAAGCTCATAGTAAGAGCATTGAGCTGGCGTTGATGGGAGATATTCGAATCGCCTATGCTAAGTGCATGGGGTTCTCTCGTGACTTGCTTTGTGAGCTTGAAAAGGAGTTAATTGCTTGGTTTGATCCGCCATTAAATACCGCCTGGAGAGTCCCTGGTGGGAGCAATTGTGATCTCTACCGTTCGTCAATCCACTGGAGATTGGGTGATGTGATGGCTGACCGCAAGATGACGGCAACGAAATTAGCCCGTCTTTTGCAAGTAAAGCGAGCCACTGTTTCTGAGTGGGTCAAGTCGGCCGTCATTCCCAATTTCAGCGATATGAGCGACACACTGCACAAGCTGTGCTATTACCTCAGGTGCACCCCACAGGACTTGATCGATTATTACGTCCGTGATGAGTATCTAGACAACGACGAAGAAGCGTGATCGCATGCTGATCCGAAAGGCGATTCATTTCTTTATCCCAATTGCGCTTCTTGACTCAATCCTCAATTCTTTCGCCCAACACTCCCTCAAGTTGAGCTAAACTCTTTCGCTTAAAAAATGCCCCTCGGTTAAGAGAAGCGACTTTACACGATTTAGGAACGCTTTATGTCTCTTTCGACGCATCAACAATCACCGCTAGAGCGATCACCACAGGAATTGCCACGATCAGCGATCAGCCAATTCTTCCAACGAGAAAGATCGAAATCCGAATCGCTCATGCAGGTTTCCCTCATTCACCGTCAGCCGGTGGATTCGATGCAATCGTGGGAGTGCCACGCTTGACCTAGAAGCGCTAACATCCACGTGACAGAACCGACCGGGGCACTCCCAAGTACTGGCTAGTTGAGCCTCAAGATCAAGCCGTCCTTGTCCTTCATCCAGATGCTGGTCGATGCGGTAAGATGATCGGCCTGAATGCAGAAATTGCATCATTTTGCCGTCCGCTTCTCAACTTGAAACGGACGGCCCACCAACTGCTCGAAGCAGAGAAATAATAGGAGTTTAGATTGATGAACACGATCGCATCGCAAATTCCGTTAGAGGATCAACTAACGATTCTGCAAGCAATCAAGGAACTACCACCGACTGAAGCTTCAGCAGACTGCAACACCGATGATCAAAAACAGCATTGGCAGCGTTGCAAATTGCACTATGCATGGATTCGCGATTCGTTGAAAGCGTATTTCAGGGGAGATGCTAGCTCGCTACCGTCTTTACCGCCCAAAGCACAAGAATTTGCGGAGCTTCGGCGCGACTATTACTTAGCGCTGTATGGCGTTCTGCACGAAGGCTGGAATTTTATTTCTGAAGAAATTGATTATCCTGAGGCACCCACTACACCCGCAGAAATGCTAACTCGCCTGCTCAAGTGGGATTCGGTCGCAGATTTGGTTGTTGCGTTCCCCGAATACCAACGCGGGAATTATCGCGAAGAATTTTCACCCCGAAAAGCAGCAGACTTCTATCGCCAAAGAAATAAAGCTCAAGAATTACTTGCTACAGGAAAAGAATTATCTCGCAAGGAAAAAAGTCAAATTGCCAAGTACAAAAAGGAACTGGTTAAGCAGAGGAAGAAGTGGAGCAAATTCAGCAACCTAAGAGAACTGTGCTTAGAAATTTGTCGAGCGCAACCGAAGAAAAGCTCGAGCCTTCAAGAACAACTTGGACACCTTGATCGAATCAGTGCCGATCTAGAATTCTTCATGATTTCACAGGCTCACGCTCGTAATAATCCTCGAGGGTGGGCCTGGGATCGAGGTAGAAAGCTGCCCTCTGCACCAGGAGGAACTTATCGTTAAGGCTTAACACTCCTTAACATCTGTGTACCATCGCTGTTTTCAGGATCTTTTGGCGGCTCGTTTCAGTTATCTTAGCTCTGAAGCGATTGCAAAGTCTTGCTGAGACGACCGCTCCAATTTTGTTCCTCGCCATTCCCCAACGCAGGCAATTCAAAAGCGACCGCTCAGCTTCCAAATCGTTCCCCAACGCAGGACTAAGCGATCGCCTTACCAATACCAACCGTTCCTCAGCAATGAGGGCGGGTCTTTCTTCATGTTTGATCAACTTAACAGAAATTACAAGCCCGAGCATCCGGAACCAGCAGGATTAACCCGTAAGCAGGTTTTTATCAGTAAGCAAACAGTTTGGATGCAAACAAATTTTAGCACAGTTCAGCAGAAACTGTATCGTTTGCTATGGCTTGCTCCTGACATCTTGCTCCGTCTGCCCTACGCTCGAATCACCTCGCTACTTGTGAACCGGGTGATCGCTCAACTCGAATCACTGAATGGGGGTGAACAGTCATGAGGCTGTTTATTCCTACCACGGTAAAAAATCCTTGCCCCGTTGGCGAGGACACGAGCGGTAAATGTCGCACCTTTAATGACAGTGATACCCTCCTATGCATGCCGCTCAGCAGCAAGCACGATGTACCGAACGGGGTTCAGTTCCACGAATTGCCTAAAAGTGGACGTTTGGAAAAATTTGCTCCTGTTCATGCTGCAGACCTAGCAGAGGCAGAGTATCAACAGTGGGCACAGGTACAGCAGAAAAAACAACAGCAGAGGGAACGGTCAACGGCGGAGCGATTCGCGAAAGCAATGCCCGCAATCGCGCGAGATTACACGAGTGAAGTTCTTTCATGGGGCGGTTTAAATCGCCGGGTTCTAAAAAGCGAATATGGGCTGGCAATAGAAGTTGGCAGCTATGGTTGCACAGAAACGACTGGAGTATTCATTCCTCACCAGGATGGAGCGAGCGCCAGCACCGTGGGAGGCAAGCTATGAACTACCCCACATTCGACATTCGCAATTTTGCTGATCGCCTCACTCCGGTGGATGGCAAGCCGAACCGTTATCTTTGCCCGGTTTGCACAGGAAACAACCTCACCATCAAGCCTGAGACAGGTGAATATCGATGTTGGAACGGCTGCGAAAACCGCGACCTTAGAGAAGCGATCGCGCCGTGGGCAGAAAAGCAGAAAGCGAAACCCCTTCGTCCTAAAGCGGATCGCACGTGGGCTTACTGCGATCGCGCTGGCAAGAAGATCATGCGAACTCGCAGGGTTGACGATGGTACTGGCAAGCGCCAAATTTGGCAGGAGTTTTTTTACAAAGGGCGATGGCACTCAGGCGGCAAACTGGGCGACGACGCGAAGGCTCCGCTGAGAGCCGCAGTGACACCTTATCGGTATCACGACTGCTTAGCCGCGATTGGGCAAAAGCCCATTATTTGGGTCGAAGGGGAGCCGTGCGCAGATGCTCTATGGGAAATTGGGATTCCTGCAACCACGACGATCGGCGGCTCTAGTGCTTACCGCAAGGGTAACTATTCTGGTTTGTTTGATGGCGCAAAATTGGTACTCTCGCCCGACTGCGATCGCCCTGGGCTCAAGTACATGGAACAAGTCGCGCAGGACTATCCAACTGCTCAATGGTTGTACCCTTTCCCGGACTCGCCAAACTGGGCAGCTCTACCAACAGACCAGGGATTCGACATTGCAGATTGGATTGAGCAGGGGGCGACGGCAGAGCAAATTCTAGGGGCGATCAGCTGTAAAAAGGTAGAAGGTAAATCTGACAAGAGTAATCGTTCTCTGAACGTAGTCGAGATGCCAAATCGCAGCCTCTCAATCGAGCAACTCGAAGCCGAAATCGCGCGGATGTCCTCTGAGTCTTTGAGCAACTCGAAGCTAAAGGCAAGAATTCTCGACTTAGCGTCACGCTCTGGTAAGCAACCGAAGGACATTCGCGAACTCTATGACCTCAAGCAATCGGAACAAGAGCACCTCGACACAACCGAAGATCGGGCGGGTGAGGTTGCCAAGCTTCTGAAGATGGGGCGCAATCAACTCAAACTCTCAAGTTTTCTGGCACCGTCTCTAGCCAGGCCCTTAGAAGAGATCGCGGGCTACATTGGTGTGGCCTCAGTAGGGATGCTTTTCACGTTGCTATCAACGATCGCGAGTCTTTGCAAAGTAGGAACACGGCTTGAACTAATGGAGGCAACAGACTTTTACGCACTGCCGATTCTATACACAGGACTTGTGGCAGAGTCAGGATCAGCTAAGTCACCCTCCCAGAAAACGATTCTCAAACCTTTGTTTGCGCTGCAAGCGGAGGCTGATCAGCAGTTTAAGCACAGCGTGAGTGAGTACGAGAAGGCAAAAGCAGCCTTTCATTCGGGATCAAGTAATGATAATCCTCCGATAGAACCCACACCGCGCGAATATTTTACGAGCGATGTCACTCGTGAGGGATTGGCTCTGCTGCAATCGAAGCAACCCGATCGCGGCATTCTGGGCTACCTGGACGAATTGTCAGCCGTGGTTAGCCAACAAGGGCAGTATAAGGGCGGCAAGGGTTCGGATCGAGAAGCGTTGCTTTCTGGGAAAGACGGATCACCAATCAAGGTCAACCGGGCCTCAGGTAAACGGATCAGCGTTGCTCAAGCCGCATACTCAATCACAGGAACAACGCAACCCTCGACGCTAAAAGACTTGATGGGCGACATGTCTGACGGGACAGGGCAATGGGCACGATTCCTGTGGTGCATCCTGCCGTTGCAGCCATCACCGTATCCCGAAAACGCGGTGAAATACGACGTTAGCGAGATGCTGACAGCGTTGTATTGTCGCATCGAAGCGTTACCCCCTCAAACCTACCGTATGTCACCAGGGGCAAGAAGGCTTTACATCGTCTGGTACAACGAACTTGATCGACTCAAGATGGAAGAACCGAAGGGCGCTTTGCGGGCTGTCTATCAGAAAATGAAGGGCGATACAGGCGTTCTGGCGTTGCTAGGGCACCTCACCAACGGTTCGCTTGCACTTGGGCAGATTCCGGATCTGTTTATCAGCGAACAAATGATGGAAGCCGCGATCGTGCTGGCTAAGTTCTGCATCAGCCAAGTCAAGCTGATTCACGCAATGGGCGACGAGTCAAACGGTGAACTTTCCCCGGTCATGGCAAAAGTGATCGAGTACTCGCAGCGTAAGGGATGGGTTACAGCCCGTGAGCTTCAAGCGGGAATCCGCTCTCTAAAAGGGAAATCAGCCGATGAGATCCGTCGAATGTTTCAAGAGCTTTGCGAGATGGGGTATGGCACGCTCGAAGGTTCAGGCACTCAAATGAGGTGGACTGTTCAATCTACTGATCAGGCTGCTGACGGTTTAGAGGCTGCTGACGGTTTAGAGGCTGCTGACGGTATTGCTGACGCCCAGTGTCAGCAGCCAGAAGATAGTGAGAGTAAGACTTCCAAGCCAAAAAAACAATCTGCTGACGTTGCTGACCAGATCTCTAGTAATGAATTGAAGAAAACGCCTCGTAGTGAAGAAATTGATCTGTCTGGGTTGTCTGCTAACACTCGCCAAGAAATGCTAGAGATGTGGCGCGATGCTCACTCGGATGAAGCACGTCAGGAGGTGAGACGCATAGCCAATGAACTCAGATGGATGGAGGCTACCTCGTGATGAGCAAATCTCCTCTCATGATCGATCCTCTTCAGATGCAGTGTCATCGTTTGATTGACGCGACTGGCAAAGCTAAGCTCCCAAGGATCGCACGTAGACTAGGCGCGATGAAGTTGCTGGAACTCTCAGAGCGGGCATTGACAACCTTTGCAGAATACAAAACAAATCGGGAACGACTATGACTCAAGACTCTGAAAAGCTCCTTGCAGAACTTGTTTTGTCGCAGAAAGATATGATGCGAGAGGTCCGTCTCCTGCGGGAACAACTTGCAGGACATCCCGGTTTTATCGAAGGTTGGGCAGATCCTAAAACGGCTGCACAGGCACTTAAGAACGAGGGCGTAAAGTCTCACTCACATCTTTCAAAACTGCGGCTTAGCAGCGCATTTACTGAGGGCAAAGACATTCGCAATGTCTCGACCGGAAATCGCCCAACTTGGGAATATCACATTCCAAATTGCAGAAAGGCGTTGGGCCGCTACTTTCGGAACCTAACGTCTGTTGGCTAAGAAACATTTCAGGTAGATAGAGCATTGTGCGGCAAGTTTCCACCAGCGACTTGCCGCATTTTATTGTGCTTTAATCTAGGGCTGATATAGGGCTATCACCTAATCTAACTCTCTAGAACCTATGGGCAGTGAGGGACTCGAACCCGCGACATCCTGCTTGTAAGGCAGGCGCTCTACCAACTGAGCTAACCGCCCGCTTGCTTGCGCTTAGTTAATATAGCAAACTATTGAGCGAGAATCAATTACAACTTGAATTGTCTTTATAAATTGCTCATGCCTTCTGGTCGCACCCACGATAGCATCACGTTATGGAGTCTACCGATCGTTGCAGGTTCGGCATTTGGCTTCACTCAGAGTGGAACCTTGACTCTACTCGTGTCGGGCGCGTTTCTGTTTAGTGGGCTGATGTTTGGTCCTGATTTAGATATTCACTCGCAGCAGTATAAGCGGTGGGGCATGCTGCGCTGGGTGTGGCTACCCTATCGCAAGAGTATGCGGCATCGATCAGTTCTATCTCACGGGTTTCTAGTAGGAACGCTGGGACGGATTGTATATCTTGTCGTTTGGGCAAGTTTAGCGGGCGGCGGCGTCATTCTCATCAGCGCGATCGCCCAGCAAATTTTGGGGCTAACCACCGCTTGGCACATTCCTGCTCAGCACCAATTCTCCAGCAGTACACAGGTCGTATGGCAAACCGCACAGCGTTATCCTCAAGAACTATTGGCGATCGCGCTTGGCTGTGAACTAGGGGCAATGAGTCATACTCTAAGCGATTGGATGGGTTCTGCGATAAAGCGGTGGAAGAAACAAAAGAAACGCTAAGGAAGCGCTAGAGTATGGAGGGTTTATTTCCTTTGCATTTGCATTATGAATAATCGTTCTGCATCGCTAGACGCCTTGCAACAACTGATCGAAGTGGTGGCAAAACTCCGAGATCCGGACGGGGGATGCCCGTGGGATTTGGCGCAGACACCGCAATCGTTGATGCCTTATGTGATTGAAGAAGCGTATGAAGTGGTAGACGCGATTCGGACGGGGGATGAGGATGCGATCGCAGATGAATTGGGCGATCTGTTGCTTCAAGTCGTGTTGCAAGCTCAGGTTGCCAAAGATGCAGGACAGTTTGATCTGGCGGTAGTGGCTCAGAAGATTACAACAAAACTGATTCGTCGTCATCCGCACGTCTTTTCTAATCTTGAGGTTGAGACGCTCGACGAGATTGGTCAAAATTGGGAGCAAATTAAAGATGCGGAGAATCCCACAGAGGCGCGGTTAAGTCATAAGCTGAAGCGCTATGCGCGATCGCTACCCCCGTTAATGGCAGGAATGAAAATCTCTAAAAAAGCGGCAAAGGCGGGATTTGAATGGGAGACGATTGATGGCGTGTGGGATAAATTTGACGAAGAATTAGCTGAATTTAAACACGCGCTGCAACACGAAAGTCAAGAGAATCAGCAGGCTGAATTAGGAGATTTATTATTCACCGTCATTAACTTGGCGCGTTGGACGGGTCTTGATCCAGCAGCAGCGCTGCAAGGCACGAATGAACGCTTTATTAAACGGTTAACGTTAATGGAAGAGGTTACAGATCGTCCGCTGTCAGAGTATTCGCTAGATGAATTGGAAGAACTTTGGCAACAGGCAAAATCTAAGATCGCTAAGGCTAATTCAGATTCTTGACGGTTGTAGTTTTGACTGACCTACAGTGATAAAAGGTATCAAAACTTTCAGAAAAGGGTTGGTCTGCCTTCTCTGCCAAACTGAATATTATTCTGATGCATCACAAAACCCGCTTTAGAAGCGGGTTTTGTGGATATAAGCGAATTTGAATGGTTGAGCCTTTACCTCAACCGTGAGAAGTAGACTGTGAGAAGTAGACAGCCGTGAGGCACTACCTTTACAACCATTCACCTCTCATGCTGCAACGATCGCTTATTTCTTGCCGTTGCTGTGTTCTGCTGTTGTCAGCATTCGTTCTGCCACCTTGTCAGGAACTTCTTGTAAATGATCAGCCTCCCACTGGAAGAAGCCCACACCTAGCGTGTGCGATCGTAGTTCAACAATCAGATCATGCATTTCGGCTTGCGGCAATAGGGCCGTCACCTCGTCCCAACCGCTCCAATTCGCTTTCGCGTCGTAGCCCAAAATCTGACCGCGACGCCCGCTCACGATCCGCAATACTTTCGAGGTGAAATCTGTCGGAACTGAAACGGTAATTCGGACGATCGGCTCTAACAAAACAGGTTCACATCGAATCATGCCTTCTTGCATCGCAATGCGAGCCGCTTGCTTAAAGGCTTGCTCAGAGCTATCTACGCTATGGTATGACCCGTTGGTGAGCGTGACCGACACATCCACCACCGGAAATCCTAACGGACCTTGAGCAAGGAAATCCCGCACGCCCATTTCTACACCCGGAATGTATTGTTTCGGCACCACGCCGCCCACGATCGTTTCGGCAAACTTAAAGCCTTCCCCACGCGGCATTGGTTTGATGTCGAGATACACATCTCCAAACTGACCGTGTCCACCCGTTTGGTGCTTGTAGCGTCCGTGGGAGCTGAACGTCTTCCGCACGGTTTCTTTGTAAGGCACTTGCGGTTTGCTCGTCTTCATGGGCAAGTTGTATTTGCGACGCAGCCGATCAAGCGCGACTTGCAAATGGATTTCGCCTTGTCCCCACAAAATAATTTCATGGGTATCGGGATGTTGCTCCCAGTGCAGTGCACAATCTTCTTCTAACAGTTTCGCCAAGGCACTGGTGAGTTTTACTTCGTCGTTGCGTTTTTCGGCAGTCATGGCGACCGCAAAGACCGGATCGATCCGTTCCGCTCTTGGAAGTTCGTTTAGCTGCTGATCTTGAGCCGTTAAGGTATCGCCCGTCTGAATTCCCTCTAGTCTTCCTAAGGCAACAATCTGTCCTGCGCGGGCTTGGTTGAGGCTCGTTTGCGGCTGACCCAACTCATAGATGCCACCGACTCGAACGCCGTTGAGGGTCATGCCGTCTGTGATCGTACCTTGCCAAATTCGCACAAGCGATAGCTTGCCGCCTTGCGGAGTGAAATAGGTTTTTAGCACTTGCGCGAGCGGTGTACTAGCACTGAGGGTAATGCCGCGCCGTTCGGCGGTGGTTTCAGGTTCGGGGGCTTCTCTGACTAGCGCGTCGAGGAGCGGACGCACGCCAAAATCGCGATCGGCAACTCCAAAAAAGACAGGCACGATCAGATCTGCGCCCAGTTCCAGTTTCAAATCTTGAACGATTTCTTCTTCGGATGGATTGATTTCTTCTAGCAACTCCTCTAGCAAGTGATCATCGAAGTTCGATAGCGTTTCCAGCATTTCCATCCGCGCCATCTGTTCCTGCTCTTTTAATTCATCTGGGAACGCAACCGGATCAGCCGCTGCACCTGGATGATAGTGATAGGCTTGCTCGCTCACTAAATCGATGAAACCAGTCAACGATTCACCGCGTCCGATTGGGTACTGGTGCGGCACAAGGGGGCGACTCGACACCGTTTTGAGCGCGTGCAGCACATCCATAAAGTCCACATCGGCGCGATCCATCTTATTGAGAAACATGAGATGCGGAATTTCCCAATCGTCTAGATATTTAAACAATGGCGCAAGCGTGAGAACGCGGTCTACAAGCGGTTCGCACACGACCACAACTGCATCGACTCCCACAAGGGCATTCAAACTTTCTTGAGCAAACTCAATCGAACCGGGGCAATCGAGAAACGTAAACCGCACATCTTGATAATTGGTACTCGCCACATTGACTTCAACGCTCATCTGGCGATCGCGGGCTTCTTGAGCACTATCTCCAACGGTGTTTTTGTCTTGAACGTTGCCTTTGCGAGACACTGCGCCTGTGACCCACAGCAAACTTTCTAACAGCGTCGTTTTGCCACTGAGATAGGGACCCACGATCGCCACACTTCGGATACCGGAGGTTTGGTTGGCTTTCATACGAGTTCTCCTTAAAAAATAAAAGGATGCCTGTTTGTTCTGTAGAAGAAATGATTTACCTCTGCGAATGTCTGAGGGGATTCGCTGTGCGAAGTCTGTTGAATCGCAATCCTGCACTTACAATTTAAGCGCGGCAAAATCTAATTTTTTCTACAAGAGTACTGAGGGGGTTTAAATGTTAATTTCCACGGTTAGAAGTGAATTGAAATTAACAGTATTCCTCTTTTATAGAGGTTCTATTTGGTTTAAATGGGTAGTGCAGAAATTATGGAACGATTAGAAGATTGAGAAGCAAATCAACGGTTTTTCTTAATAAATTAGGGGTGCTTAATGCACCCCTAATCCTAATTTACCGATGATCCATTTTCATAACAACTTTGTCGTTGGCTTTGCCGTTGGACTGGGCATTATGATGCGTGTGCCCATTGTTTTTACGCGGTTGAATCACACCATATCCACCGTGATTGCGCTCATATATAACGTTAATCTCTCCCGTCTCCGCGTTTTGGAACATGTAGAAGTCGTGATCGACTAACTCTAGCTGCTCTAGGGCTTCGTCAAGCGTCATGGGCGGCATTGCGAAATACTTTGTTCTAACGACGCTGGGGGGAAGTTCTGGAGTGCGATCGAGGTTCAGATCTGTAACAACGGGCTGATCAATCAGGGCTTCAGCAGTTTTGATGGGTTCATGTCGTCGATCGGCTCTCTTCTCTTTATACTTCCGCAGTTGCCTCGCTATTTTATCGGCTACTAAATCAATACTAGCGTAGAGATTTTCGCTGGCTTCTTCGGCTCTCACGATCGCGCCATTGACGTAGATTGTCACTTCAGCAATTTGTTTTGGAATTCGAGGGTTTCGGGCAACCGAGAGATGAACATCAACTTCTGTGGTTAGCGATTGAAAGTGATTAACCGCTTTCTCAATTTTCTGGCGGACGTAATCACGAATCGCATCAGTAATCTCGATGTTCTTTCCCTGGATAACAAGCTTCATAAGCTGCATTCCCCTGAAACGTTGGGTGTTCTTTAACACTAGCACTTCGTATTCTGGCGAACAGTCTCGTTTAGGATCTTTTGCATCTATTGACAATTCTTGATGTGTGAAACTTTACAATTTGGGTAGTCTCCTACTTGATCTTTGAATCAATTTGAATCAATCTATAATGTTGGGTCATTATTAGTGATATTGCTGACAACCGTGACATCTCTCCAGCCTCGCGCTTGCTGTCTCTACAATCGAGGATTAGTGCCCTATCAGCAAGCGTGGGATTGGCAACAGGTGCTGGTACGCGATCGCAAGCAAGACCCGACGCTAAACGATGTTTTAATTCTGCTAGAACATCCTGCCGTTTATACTCTCGGACAAGGCGCAAACCCTAGTTTTCTCAAGTTCGATCCGGCTCAAGCAGGCTACGAGTTGCATCGAGTCGAGCGGGGTGGCGAAGTGACTTATCATTGCCCTGGTCAACTCGTGGGCTATCCGATTTTAAACTTGCAGTATTACCAGAAAGATTTGCATTGGTATTTGCGGCAATTAGAAGAAGTCGTGATCCAAGTGCTGGCAGGGTACGGACTTAAAGGCACTCGAATTTCGGGATTAACAGGGGTTTGGGTGGACGGGCGTAAACTAGCGGCGATCGGTATTAAAGTCAGCCGTTGGATCACAATGCACGGCTTTGCATTGAATGTAAATCCAAATCTGAGCGGGTTTAATCAAATCGTGCCGTGTGGAATTGAAGACAAGCCCGTTGGAAGTCTTGAGCAGTTTGTGCCGGGAGCCAAGATAGAACGAGTGAAGGAAGAGCTTGCGATCGCGTTTAGTGATGTATTTAAGGTGCAACTGATCAAAGCAGACTAGCATTATCACGACGGTGTTGATTGCGCTCAACACCGTCAAATACTTTCAAAATCAAATACTTTTACTGACAGTCTGTAATACTCTTATTGATAGTCTGTGATGTCAGCGTCGGACTTACATTTTTCTTTGCAGAATCAGGGCTCGATAATAATTGCTCAGACATAGCAAGCACTGAACATGCCATTCCACTCATAACCAGCATTTCACCGCCATCTTCTAGGAAACCAAACACCGGGTTAAGTGCGGGAATAGAAACCGAGTTGTGAATCAAATCTATAATGACTCCAAACATTGCTAAAATAAGCAGCATTACGGTCAAATTTCTAGAAAACTTTCTAAAAATGCGATCGCCAAAGCGATAAGCAATCGCAATAGAAACCAAAATTAGAAGAGCAGCGCTAACGGAAACAGCAATTTCACCAAAGTCGCTTGGTGAAATACCGAATATGGAAGAAGCTCCAAGCTGCTGACCTACGAGTACGCCTCCCCGTTCATGAATACCGATCGAATCATCGAGTAACAGATAAAAGAATAGGAGACACCAACTGAGATAGCTATACGATCGCGTTTTTAAGGCTATAAATCCTAGTAACAATGCACTCCAGTATTCTTTTAGGTACTGAAATATTTCTGCATATCCTCTGTCTGTTTCAATAGAAAACCTACCGTGGGTTCCTAGACCTACATGCAGATCAATAAAATGAAGAATAAAAAAACTAATGTCGGTCACTAACAACAAATAAAATATTCTGGTGACTTGATTGCTTGCTTGTATATTTAATTTTCCTAAGATTTTTTTCATCAAAATTTCTCCAATTTGCGAGTAACTTCTAAGCTGAAGCAACAACTGAGGTTGCTAAGCGCTACCCAAAAATTTCATCAGCTTTGGGATGTACTTGAGATGGCTAGAATTCTCCTGATTTTTGGCAGCGCAAGCTTGCGATTTGTCCAGATCGCGTGAGGTGTTGCTTCGTAGTCTAGTGCACATTTAACCAAATCATAATCAAATCGCAATCAATTCATAATCAACTCATAATCAAATGCTCAGATTTCATCCCTCATTTGTCACTCTCGCTGAAGCGAACTCTGAGACCTAGCCCCAGTGCGAGTTTTCTATTTTGACGGCTCGAAAATGACAAAAGAGCAAAACGTAGGTGCAGCAAAGCTTTCGGCTTTTGCTCCTGCCAAAGTGACAAATGAGGGTTTCATACCAGTTCAAAAAATGATGGTTACAGATGGATTGTTTCTGTAAGAGCTTGGCAATGGCACGTCCCCACGAGACTCTGTCGTATTGATGAATGAAATTGGTATCACTGCAACATGTGAAACTATACGAATACGAAAATAGGCGATCCTACGGGATCGCCTATGGCTGCTTATTTGATTGTCAGCAAAGGTCGCCTTGACTTCGATATTTCTCTTTGAAGCTACTTCATCGTTCCTGCATAGACCGCGCGATCGCCTAACTCATCCTCAATTCTCAGGAGCCGATTGTACTTTGCAACTCGCTCACTGCGGCACAATGATCCTGTTTTTATTTGTCCTGCTCGTGTTGCAACCGAAAGATCTGCGATCGTTGTATCTTCTGTTTCACCTGAGCGATGACTAATGATCGAGCGATACCCATTTCGCAATCCTAAATCGATTGCTTGCAGCGTTTCGGTTAGCGTACCAATCTGGTTGAGCTTGATCAGAATTGCATTTCCGGCTTGACTATCGATTCCTTTCTGTAGACGGGTGATGTTGGTCACAAACAAATCATCGCCAACGAGTTGACAGCGATCGCCAATCTTCTGAGTCAGCGCTTGCCAAGTTTGCCAATCATCCTCATGCAGTCCATCTTCGATAGAGACGATCGGATACTGACTTGCCAGTTTTGCCAAATACTCCACCATGTCCGCTTGGGAATGAGCGGTTCCATCATAGGTATACTGCCCGTCTTTGTAAAATTCGCTGGCAGCAACATCGAGCGCTAATGCGACCTGTTCACCAGGCTTGTATCCAGCTTTCTCGATCGCCATGATTAGCAAATCTAAGGCAGCTTGATTCGATTCTAAATTGGGCGCAAATCCGCCTTCATCTCCAACACCTGTTAGTAAGCCTTTGTCGTGCAAAACACCACTGAGCGAAGCAAACACTTCGGCTCCCCAACGCAGCGCTTCTCGAAACGAAGGCGCTCCGACCGGAACAATCATAAATTCTTGAAAATCGACGTTGTTATCCGCGTGAGCGCCGCCGTTAATCACATTCATTAGGGGAATAGGCAACACGTTCGAGAGCGGTCCGCCCAGAAAGCGATAAAGCGGCAAACCTAGCGCTTCGGCTCCCGCTTTAGCCGTCGCTAATGAAACCGCCAAAATTGCGTTTGCGCCCAAATTTGATTTGTTGGGAGATCCATCAATCTCGATCATTGTGCGATCGACGAGTTCCTGATTCACAGCATCCAAGCCGATCAGTTTGGGCGTAAGAATATCTTGCACATTCTTCACCGCTTTGAGAACGCCTTTACCGCCATAGCGACTCTTATCGTCATCGCGCAACTCGTGCGCTTCAAAGCTTCCCGTCGAAGCGCCGCTTGGCACTTGAGCAACGCCGACCGCGCCACCAACTAAATAAACCTCAGCTTCGATCGTCGGACGACCGCGCGAGTCAAGAATCTCACGGGCGCGAATCGACTCAATGGCAGTATCGAGAATGTCAATCATAGGGAAGTAAACCTCACAAGAGAGTAGGAGTATGAAGTAGAGGGGGACAAGGGTGATGATTGCTTTTATCGTTACGCGATCCCGTTGACCCGTTGCTTTGACCCGTCTGTTAGCATACGACCTTCACGAACTCTCTAGATAGTACTATTCACCTTACCCCTGCATCTGTATAAGACTTTCCGTACGCAGATTTCTGCCTCTGGCTCGCTCCACACTCTATCTCGCTCTTCTACAATGAATTCCAGCACTCAAGGAGAACGATTATGCGGTTACTGCATACCATGCTGCGGGTTGGAAATTTAGAGCGATCGCTTCGGTTTTATTGCGAACTACTGGGCATGAAACTCTTACGTCAGAAAGATTATCCGGGCGGAGAATTCACGTTGGCATTCATTGGCTATGGCGAAGAGTCAGATAATACCGTGATCGAACTGACGCATAACTGGGGCAAAGAGAGCTATGAGCTAGGCGATGCTTACGGTCATATTGCGATCGGGGTGGACGACATTTACGCAACATGTAAGGAAATCGAGGCTCAGGGCGGGAACGTCACTCGCCAACCGGGACCAATGAAACATGGCTCAACTGTGATTGCGTTTGTGGAAGACCCGGATGGCTATAAGGTCGAACTGATTCAGTCCAAATCTCAAGAGTCAGTGCCGCAGCCAGCCGCCGCAGCGAGCGCTTCCTAAAATCAACAGGACTGACGAAAAGGCTTCTCGGTGGCAGCGGATTTAATTTAATAGCAGATGTAGCGGATAAAGTGCGACCAAAAGCTGTTCCTTGCGAAGTGTTGCTGGAGCCATTTATTACATCTATAACCGAATCTGTCACCAAAGCGTAAGTCGTAAGCAAGAGAAAATTCTTGTTCCTTTTTCTTGGTTTCTTCTTCAACTGAGCGCTTATACTCCTCAAGGTGGAGGAAAGGAGGCGATGGTGAAGAAGACTGATTGGATTGCAGGAAGCTTAGCAGGACTCAGCACTCTGACCTTTATGCTTCCTGTCTGGGCGCAGGATCTAGCTCCCATTGATCAACTTGAGCAACTCCCTACTGATCAAACAATTGATCAACCCATGGCGGAGGTCAGATCCGTCTCAGAGCTTTCTGATGTTCGTCCGGGTGATTGGGCATTTCAGGCAGTGCAAGCCCTAGTCGAGCGTTATGGCGTCTTGAGCGGCTACCCCGACGGAACCTTTCGCGGCAATCGACCCATGACCCGCTACGAATTTGCGTCGGCGCTTAGAGCCGTAGTGATCCGAGTGGAAGAGCAATTATCCTCAGGCGATCTGGGCGGAACGGTGCAGCAAGATGTTTCGACCATTCGACGGTTGATCAATTCCTACGGCAGGGACTTGGAGGATCTGCGATCGCGCCTCGATAACATTACTGCTCGCAACACGGCTCTAGAGCAACAGCAGTTCTCGACGACAACTAAATTCAATGGACGCATTGATCTCGCGCTCACCAATGGGACAGACGCAAATCTAACAGTTGTGAACCGAACGCGGATAGACTTCCTCACGAGCTTTCAGGGCACAGATCGGCTCGTCACCCAGCTTGAAGCCGGAAATAACGGTCAAGATGCCATTGCAAACGCCCACAACCGACGTCAAAACCTACTAGGCACAACAGGCATTCTCGCCGATGGCGGTGGGCTTGAGTCAGCCGGGGCAACATCGAATATCAAGCTGCGTAAGTTGTACTATGCCTTTCGTCCAGCGGAAAACTTAGAAGTTGCTGTAGGTTCTAACATTCCGCCGAGTGATTTTGTCGATCGCAATAGCTTTGCCAATCAATCGGGTCAAAATTTTGCCTCTAGCTTTTTTGCCAACAATCCCCTCATCGTGCAAAACGAGATCGATCGCTTTGGGGGAGCCGGGGCCGCCGTTGCTTGGAACGTGCGAAATAATCTCACACTGCGGGCGCTATATGCCGGAGCCGATGCCTCAAATCCGTCGTCAGGGCTTTTCAATGATCGCTATCAAGCCACTTTAGAAGCGGAATATGCCGTTCCTAATGAGCCGCTTAGCGTCCGCTTGCAGTACACCCACGGCGACATTAATGGCACTCAGGTCGATGCTGCCGGAATCAATGCCGAATGGGCAATTCAGCGTCGGTATGGCGTATTTGGAATCTTTGGACGGCTGGGGATCGGTCGCTATCAAGGCTTCAACTCGTTAGTCGGAGAAGACCTCGATCTCAATCCAAAAACTTGGGCGCTCGGGCTTTCGATTCAAAACTTCCTCGTCCCCGGCTCAAAAGCAGGAATTGCTGTGGGTCAACCGTTTGTGACGAGTAAACTTGGAAATGCGACTCAAACGAATATAGAAGCCTTTTTTGGCTTGGCGCTGAGTGAGCATATTAACTTCAGTCCTTCGTTAATTCTCGTCACCAACCCTAACAATCAGAAGAGTCCGACCATTTGGGAATGGGTGGTGCGAGTGCTTTATTCGTTCTAACGATTTCCCGTCGCCTCTCGTACCCCAGACTACTAACTCTTACCCATGAGTCGCTACAATGGGAGTCCGAGACCCTGAACTTGTAATCCTTCATTCGACCACATGCAACCCACAGACCCAAGCAAATTTACCGACAAAGCATGGGAAGCGATCGTACAGGCACAAGATGTCGTTCGTCGCTATAAGCACCAAAACCTGGAAGTTGAGCATCTCACGATTAGTTTGCTAGAGCAGCAAGATAGCTTTGCTGGCAAGATTTTTGCGAAGGCCGGGATCGATGTAACGCGACTGTGGCAGCAGGTCGATGAATATACTCGTCGTCAGCCCAAAGTAGGGACAAGTGACCAGCTTTATCTCGGTCGCTACCTCGATACGATGCTCGATCGCGCTGAAGCGGCTCGGGCGAGCATGCAGGATGATTTTATCTCGATCGAGCATTTCGTCGTTGGCTTCTCTAATGATCCGCGTTTGGGAATGCGAATTTTACGCACGTTTAACGTCGATAGCGCCAAACTTGATACGGCGATTCGCGAGGTGCGCGGCAGTCAGAAAGTGACGGATCAAAGTCCAGAATCCAAATATTCCGCCCTCGAAAAATTTGGGCGGGATTTAACCGAACAAGCCAGAGCAGGCAAGATCGATCCGGTAATTGGTCGGGATGAAGAAATTCGTCGCGTGATTCAGGTGCTTTCTCGCCGTACAAAAAATAATCCGGTGCTGATTGGTGAACCCGGTGTTGGCAAAACCGCGATCGCAGAAGGGCTTGCTCAACGCATCATCAACAACGATGTGCCCGAATCACTCAAAGGTCGAACGCTGATTTCGCTCGATATGGGGTCTCTGATTGCGGGCGCAAAATATCGCGGCGAGTTTGAAGACCGACTGCGAGCCGTCCTCAAAGAAGTGATCAACTCCGATGGGCAAGTCGTGCTATTTATCGACGAACTGCATACGGTCGTCGGGGCAGGCGCAACGCAGGGCAATATGGATGCGGGGAATTTGCTGAAGCCAATGTTGGCACGAGGCGAACTACGCTGTATTGGGGCAACGACAATCGATGAGTATCGCAAGTACATCGAAAAAGATGCGGCGTTAGAGCGGCGATTCCAACAGGTGATGATCGATCAGCCCTCAGTAGACGATACGATCTCGATTTTGCGCGGGTTAAAGGAGCGCTACGAAGTGCATCATGGCGTCAACATTACCGATTCTGCCTTAGTGGCGGCGGCGACCTTATCGAGTCGGTATATTAGCGATCGCTTTCTACCTGATAAAGCAATCGATCTCGTGGACGAAGCGGCGGCAAAACTCAAAATGGAGATTACCTCCAAGCCAACGGAGCTAGAGCAGATCGAGCGTCGCTTGAGACAGCTTGAAATGGAGAAGCTCTCGATTGAAGGCGAAAGCAAAACGAGCGTGACCGGCATGATGCGATCGTCGAAAGATCGGCTAGAGCGCATTGAGCAAGAAATTGCGGAACTGAAACCGAGGCAAGACGAATTTGATTCTCAGTGGCAATACGAAAAGCAGATTTTAGAAAAAATTAAATCGCTCAAAGAAGAAGAAGAGCAGTTGCGGCTGCAAATTGAGCAAGCAGAACGCGCCTATGATCTCAATACGGCAGCTCAGTTAAAGTACGGTCGATTGGAAGTGGTGCAGAGCGATCGCGAAGAGCAAGAAGCCGAACTGCTAGAGATGCAGTCCGATGGCACATCGCTCCTCCGCGAGCAAGTGACAGAAGCTGACATCGCCGAAATCGTGGCGAAGTGGACGGGCATTCCCGTGAACCGATTGCTGGAGGGGGAACGGCAAAAGCTCCTCAACTTAGAAACCCACCTGCACGAGCGGGTCATCGGTCAGCAAGATGCGGTAGAAGCAGTGGCTGCTGCAATTCGCCGCGCCCGATCGGGCATGAAAGATCCCGGTCGTCCGATTGGATCGTTCTTGTTTTTAGGACCGACTGGTGTCGGAAAAACCGAGCTTGCGAAGGCACTAGCGCAATTTCTGTTTGATTCAGAAGAGGCAATGGTGCGGCTCGATATGTCTGAGTACATGGAGAAGCATTCGGTTTCGCGGCTAATTGGTGCGCCTCCGGGCTATGTTGGTTATGACGAGGGCGGACAGCTTTCTGAGGCAATTCGTCGTAAGCCCTATTCTGTGGTGCTGTTGGATGAAGTTGAAAAAGCGAATCCGGATGTGTTCAACATTCTGCTGCAAGTTCTTGATGACGGACGCATTACCGATTCTCAAGGTCGCACCGTTGACTTTACCAACACCGTGATCGTAATGACGAGTAACATCGGTAGTGAACACATTCTCGATGTCTCTGGCGATGACTCGCAGTATGCCGAAATGGAGAAGCGAGTGATGAATGCCTTGCGTAAACATTTCCGTCCAGAGTTTCTCAATCGCATTGACGATACGATTTTGTTCCATGCCTTGAGCCGTGCCGAACTGGGAGAAATTGTCGGGTTGCAACTGGTGCGCATTCAAGCGATGCTGAGCGATCAAAAGATCATGTTAGAGCTGTCAACGTCGGCTCGCAATTATGTGGCAGATTTGGGCTACGACCCAACCTATGGGGCGCGTCCGCTGAAGCGAGCAATTCAGCGAGAGGTGCAAAACCCGATCGCAACGAAACTGCTAGAGAATACGTTTGCCGAAGGCGATACGATCGTGATTGATCTGGTCGATGGCAAGCTTGCGTTTACAAAAAAAACGCTGGCTGCTGCCACTCCAGCCTCGCTGCCATCCGTTGTTTCTGTGGTGAAATCTTAATCGATGACCCTCAAATTTGACCTGACCTGGAAGGCTTTGAGGGCATTGCTTCTGGCTTTACTTTTGTCGCTGATCGGGGTGCTTCCGGCGGAGGTAGCGTTGTGCCGAGATTATCATCAGCACCAAATCTGTGTTTCGAGCATCAAACGCAGCGCTAAAAACTACTGGGAATATCGAGCCTCGCTGCACGTGGATGGCGTTGTGCGTCCGGTTGAGGTTTACGATTGTCGGCATCGCCTCCGCATTCAGAAAAAGGGTGTACTCGTTCCCTTTAGCCAAGATGCAGCCAGTGATTTTGTCTGCACGTTCTTCAAATGAAAACCACTGAATATGGCGATGATTTTACTGTCTGACTCAGCATATCTAACTTAGCGATCGCTACATAGTGTTTGAAACAGATCCTCTGCCTGCTTCGGCAGCGTTGTAAATCGAATGTAAAAACTTACCTTATCTTCTGTCTCTTTATGGATAACTTTAGCGTAAGTATCGTCTACTATTTCTGATTCAGAAAATATAGCTGTAGACACAGAAGTTAGGACGCAGCCTGGCTGAGAACAGTCTCCATC
>NZ_JCACCM010000094.1:0-27057 GCF_059501405.1 Myxacorys sp. | reverse complement strand
CGTACTCTCGACTATTGTCCACAATTATCCCTTATTGCCCAACAAGTCTACTACAGTTCAAGTTTTCAAGATAATTTCGCTACAGAATTTTGTGTACATAACATGTATTCCATCAATCAAGATAGAAGGTTCAACAACTATAGTTTGAATCGAATACAGTCTGAAACTTCATCAAAAGTATATATTTCTAGTTGAGCTATTTAGCTCGTGTGTGGACCCCCATAACTATCGTTGAGAATTAATCTTAAATATTGTACAAGTCCAGGTATCTTAACCTGTGTCTTCAAGATGAAATGGCGGTTCTAATTGTTCTAGCCGCGCTCAGTGTTCTATGGCTGATTGCTTCTCGCCAATGGCAGCGTCGAGTTATTCTGCCAATGACGATCGTGATCATGCTGTGCATTATCCTCACTGCGCCACTCACAATTGAACTTGCACTCAAAGCATTCGTATTGCCATTACCTAAAGATGCTGGAGAGCCGGTAGATGCAATGGTAATCTTGGGTCGGGGAGAACCTTTTCGTTATCAACGGGTTAATCTCGCTGTTCAACAATGGCAAGCGGGGCGCACCTCAAAAATCTTTGCCAGTGGTCGCCTAGATGCGATCCCGATTCTAGAAGACCTGAAAAAGCAAGGAATTCCTGTGCAAAGGCTAGGAGGTGAAGAATGTTCTTTGACAACCGAAGAAAATGGGTTGTTTACCTCAGTTATCTTAAAGCCTCAGCAAAATCAGAAAATTCTGCTCATTACTGATGCTCCGCACATGCTGCGATCGTTTCTTGTGTTTCAGCGTTTCGGCTATACACCAATTCCTCAAGTAAGTGCGCTTTCTGCAACTTGGAGTGCGCCAAAAAAAGCCAGTGTGATGATGCGCGAAGTGGTAGGGCTGATGAGCTACGGTTTGGCTGGACGGCTCAATCCTCAGACAGCAGTTGAAATGGCTCAATCTCATAGGAGTGCTATCAAAAAAATGATGGCTTGGAATTGCAAAGTTTAGCCGCGATCGTCACAATAGCGGGTGCTAGTTTTCCCGTAGACTTGAAAGATCGCTAAAAGCTCGCTGTTTGTGCAATAGCGTTTAGTGAATTTGAAGCGAACTATGAATAACTTCCCCAATTTTGCCCAGTATCATTATCAAGTCGAGAAAGAACTAGGACACAATCGGGCGGGTGGGCGTGCCACCTATCTAGCAACCGACACCCGAACTCAGCAACAGATTGTGATCAAGCAGTTTCAGTTTGCTAAATCGCAAAGCTGGTCAGACTACGATAGCTATGAGCGCGAAATCCAGGTTTTGCGGGAATTGAATCATTCCGGTATTCCGCGTTATCTCAATTCTGTGCAGACCGAAGACGGATTTTGCATGATTCAAGAATACAAGCGGGCAGATTCCTTGGCGGTGCCCCGAAGTTTTGATCCAGATGAAGTTCGTCAAATTGCGATCGCAGCGTTGGAAATCTTGGTTTATCTACAGGCTCGCATTCCTCCCGTAATTCACCGAGACATCAAACCAGGAAATTTACTCGTTGATGACGCCCGCCAAGTTTATCTAGTTGATTTTGGCTTTGCTCGTGTTGGAGAAGGCGAGGTTGGCGTCAGCAGTGTGGTAAAAGGAACGCTGGGCTTTATGCCACCAGAGCAACTGTTCAATCGACAGTTGAGCGCCGCTTCTGATCTATACGGGCTGGGTATGACCCTCATTTGTCTACTCACAGGAACAAAGGCGGATCGAATCGGTGAACTCGTTGATATCAGTTACAAAGTCAGCTTTAAACATTTGGTTCCCCGGCTGAATCAGCAGTGGATTCAATGGTTGGAGAAGATGGTCGAACCTAAGATGAAAGACCGTTTTCCCCATGCATTGGCAGCGTTGGCGGCAGTTCCTACGTCTTCGATTCGCCCGCCAGAAGCGCACTTGAGCCAATCTACACTCGTTTTAAATGTAGAACGACTGGGAGATGTGTTGACGCAAACGGTATCGCTCACCAATCCGATTCCAGATACGACCTTATCGGGGCATTGGGAAATGGCACCCCATCCTCAAGATCCTCATCCAAACCTCTACCAATGGGTCACGGTTGAACCAACTACGTTTACAGGAAACAGCGTTAACTTTCAGATCACGATCGAGACAAGCAGGCTCTTGGCAGGCAAGCTTTACTCCCGTAAGTTATTACTACACACCAATACATCGACCACAACCTGCGCACTGAGTCTTCAAGTTCAAACCGGACAGATTCCAGGTTCGTCTCTGATGCGTTCCCATCGATTACTAGCACTTTTGGGACTCACTTGCTTGGGGTTGGGATGGTCAACGGGTTGGGGTGTACAACGATTGGGAATTGCTACTTCACCAGTCGAATTTGGTACTATCTTGGGCGGTGCGATCGGGCTAGAGGGTGCAGCTTGGTTAATGCGCTCTTCGGGTTGGCGAGTTGGAGCAACTTCTAGTACGTTTGCTGCAACGGTACTGGGAGGAACAATGTTGTTACATGCTCTCTCTAGTAATATTGCAACCGTGATTGGCTCCGCAGTGGTGTTTGGCGCAGGATTAGGAGGCGTGAGCGGCGCACTAGGCGGGCTGGCAACGGGAACTACGATCGAAAAGCTGCTAGTAGAGAGAGAGCAAAAGCAGTTTGTCATCGTTTTTTCGATGCTCACGGCAGCTTTGGGAATGAGCTCCGGATTAAGTTTAAGCTTTAATTTTGCGAATTCTGGGTTGCTGATGCTAGCTGGAGTGAATAGCCTAGCCCTAACTGTTCTGCTCGCTTACCACCAATTACGACGGGCAAAGACCGTTTTTACCCATCGCAAATCTGAAAAGCTTTTAATCAAACCATGAACGTGATTCGATCGACTCCGGTATCGATTTGTTAGCAAACGTCTGTTTCCCTGTAGCTAGAATCTGATGAGCTTATCAAGTATGAATCAACCTGAACCCAGCATTCAAAAAAACTCCGCGAATAGGCTGTTGGGCATTGATTGGTGTCGTGGGCTGGCTGCTTATGCAGTCGTGTTAGTGCATTCAGGCGATGAAACCTGGGGTGTTCCAATCAGTCAAGAAGCGATCGCGTTCAGGTTGCTCTTCTATTTTGCAGTGCCATTTTTTCTTGCTACCGCCTTTTACTTCCTAACGCGTAAGTCAGCCATTAATCTTTCCTCAAAGTTTTGGAAGTCGAGAATTCATCGTATTGTCGTTCCTTATATTGTCTGGAGTGTTATCTATCTCATTGTCCGATCGTTTTTTTTTATAGCCGCACACAAGTCAGATCGCCTCGCTGAACTTTTTCAAGATCCATTAGGGCTTGTTTTCTTTGGTCGTGCTTCCTATCAACTTTACTTTTTGCCACTTCTACTGGCAGGTACTTCCTTACTTCTGGTTGCAAAGTATTTGCTCGATCGCAAAATCAACTTACTGGGACTAACCGTTATTGCAGTGGCAGGCATTGCAGTCAACCAACTGATCTATGCGACCGGAAATGGATTCCAACTAGGAGAAGGGATTGCGTTTGCTAGCATACTCAAGTGGATACCTAGCGGAATTGGGTATACGATCGCTCGGGTTATCCTCGTTGAAATGGTTTGGGTTATTTGGTGTGTTCCTTACCTTTTCACTGCTTTAATTTTGCATCGCCTCTTAGCTACGCCAAAAATCTCCAGGTTACAACCACAACCCTTAGCGATTTTATTTCTAGTGTTGTTTATTCTAACCGCGACATTTGGAAAGGTATGGTTATTTCATTCTCTGCAAGAGGTGTTGGTTGCCTATTCCCTACTCCTTCTTGGAATCTTTGGCTCGCATTACTTCAAGAAGAGCAAGCTAGCTGCCAACCTCGGAGCGTGTTCTTTTGGTATTTATCTAATTCACCCAATTCCGATGAACATTGTTAAAGTTCTGCTTGCCAAAGTCTTTCCTTCACTGACTCAGCAAGTCTCGATCGCTTCAATGCTAACGTTTTCGATATCTAGCTTTTTACTGAGTTGGCTGATCGTTTCTCTTCTAAGCAGACACAAATCGCTAGCTCAATATGCGTTTGGAGCCTAGCGGCTAGAACTGTTACGGAAGGGAGAGCTAGACCTTGAACCCGGCGTTGGTGAATCACTGTGCGATTTGCCTGACTGGAACGTGAGCGAGACGTTCACACTCCCAAATGAATTCCAGATTTTTTGTAGTGTGAGCATCTTGTTCACGCTCCTGATTCATTCCTTCATTCAGCAACGCCATTGAATCCTTCTACCTGAGTAGAATCGAAGTCGACCTCTAATGCTTTTGCTGCCTCCCTTCTGAGCTGCCGTTCTTGCCATGGTAATCCCAGCAGAAAGCTCATCGAAATCATATAGCCTGGTTCTTCCATTTGGGTAAAAATGCAACCGATTACAAACACACTCAGTAGAGTGACTTTCGAAGTATCATCTAGACCAAAATATCGCCAGACTAAGTAACCCAGATACAGGTAAGCACCTAATCCTAAGAGTCCTAAATCGCCCCAAATTCCAGCCCAACTAAAAATCGGACTGAATACACTAGAGCCACTTGTGAGCCAGAAGCCCGCCACAAAATCCATAGATTGTTGACCGATCGGTGCAGTAGTAGAACCGAGAGGACTCAAGAGAGGCGAATAATCTCTGAGAAACCATGCGCCCAAACGGCTGACTGTGTGTCCTGGTCCAAGCCCTATTAGCCAGTTCAAGAGAGACCCATAGTTATCAAGAATTAAATGAATTGAATAGAATTTTGCATGCCAGGCTAAGCCATCAGCCCCATAAAGCTCTGGTCTTGCCCAAGCGGTGTATGGCTTGAATACTTCTACATTTTGTACGCACCATATTCCAACAAACCCAGCTAGAAAGAGACCAATCAATAGTTTTAGGGTTTTGCCAACGTCTTTTGAACTGACTAGGATCAAAAGCAACCATGCAATTCCATAGGCAAGAACCAGTTGCTTAGAATCAGAAAATAAAAGATGCCAAAGTGCTGCCAGCACTACAGTAATCCGTATCCACAAGGGAACTGTTCTCTGGTTCACAAAGTAGACAGCGAAGGCAAGAGATACGGTAGCGGCAACATAGTTGCCCGCCCCCGACAAAAAAAATACTCCTCCGCACCCGTCAGTTCCATTAAATCCGGCTGCATTAAGCTGACCCGAATCAATCAGAGGCTTTTGAGCCGCAGCTAGTAGAAAATTAATGAGTACAGAGTAATAAAGAAAATTCCTGATAGTTGTGAATGATTTGACCGTCAAAGAAATACAACTGAACGCTAGGAGAAACATGAAAGGTTCGCCAAGCATCGTGAAGCTGATGATCGCATTAATGAGACCCGCTTTATTCCAGAGTGCACTAGCCAGTATCACTCCAAACAATCCCAACAAACCGCCTAGAAACGAAAGAGCAAGCGAAGTCTGCTTGGGATCTTTAGCGCGAGTCGTGAAGATCGCGATCACGCACACGGAAGGAATAATGGCAAAGTGCAGTAAATTGAGCAAATCAAAACGGAGCGTTGTGGCGGCGATCCGCGAATAGAAAATGCTACAGAAGGCAGCAATGATCAAGGTGGAGTTTTTTAAGTATGCGTTCTGCTGTTGCATTTACATCAACTCTGAATAAAATTGCAGAAACTGAGTTGCGATCGCTGATTTTAGGAACCGTAAATGCACGTCTGATTTGTTCAAGACAACTGATTCTAACGTATGGTCGATGGACTGAGCCAGGCTTTTAACGGCGTCTCCTGCCAAATCAAAATAACTGCAACTAGACAAACCGATTTCTCTAAAGATGGGAATGTCGGAACAGACAACCTTACATGAAAAGTATAGTGCTTCTACTAAAGGAATGCAGAACCCTTCTAGAGCTGAAGCAATGACAAAAAGCTGGCAGTTTTGATAAAGCCAGCAGAGTTCATTATCGTCGATCGCAGAGAGCAGCAGTACTGAGTTTTCTAGCGAAAGTTCCTGAATTAGGTGCACCAATGTATCGGTTTCAGGACCGGAGCTACCAACAATGATCAACCTGGTTGCTTCGTTCAACCGACCTGTATTTCGCAACAACGCGTAAGCTTTAATCAGCAAATCAATATTTTTATTTTTGCGATGTTGCCCCACACATAGAATAGTAGGAGCATCAAAATTACCATGCAGAGCCTTGGGTCGTTTTGCCGCAACTTGCTCAAAATCAACAAAATTATAAATTACACTTGTCTTTTTACGAGAGACAACCTCAGGAAAATAATCTTTCAAATCACCTAGAGTGGCTTTAGAAGCGCAGGTTAAGCCATCACTACTCTGGATACATTGTTGAAAAAACAAGCGGTTGAATAAAGCTTGCCGATAGCCGAAATTTTCAGGAAATTGGTAGGCGTATAAATCGTGAATTGTTGCCACTACAGGGCAGGGAAAGCGTGATTTCAAGAATGGTAATGGAAAAGCTAAGTGAACAATATTTGGAGCAAGCTGCTTCACTACCCTTGGCAGCCCAAATAGAAACCAAAGATTCCTTGAAATTGAGCTGTTCTTAATATCAATGCCAAAAATTTTGATTTTTGGAGATGAAAGAGCAAATGCTGTTTCAAAATAGGTTTTCTGCCATGCCCCAGTCACGAGTGTCACTTGGCTAATCTGGTCTAAATCTGCCAAGCAGCGAGCAAGATTTGCGGCGTGCCGACAAACACCCGTTGGCTGAGAAGGTCGGTGCAAAACTGCAATCAGAATATGCATGATACGAGTGGTAAGAATGAATCAATAAAACTTAGGAGGTTGGTGTTCATATTATTTCGCTGGTTCTCTAGGCGTTTGAACTTGTTTTAGGGAATCAGCCACTAGATTAAAGGTTGCAATTTCCTCATAAGTTTTTGCAAACTGCTTACCTTTTGCCTCCCAACTGTAAAATTCTTGGACTCGCTGTTGTCCTGCTTGTCCTAGTTGTAGACAGAGCAGTGGATTGCGATGCAGTTTTACCATTGCCTCTGCCATGGCTTCAACAACCTGATGCGGATTCTCCGCTGCAACCTTGAATCCAGTTTCAGACGTCACTTGGGCGGCAGGACCACCTAAATCTAAGCAAAGAATCGGTCTACCTGTTGCCATTGCCTCTAAACAAACCCCAGCTCCTGAATCGTGTAAGCTGGGGTGTACTAGAATGGACGCCTGACCGAGAGTCTGTAAAACGCTATTACGAGGTAATTCGCCCCAGAACTTAACCTGGTTCTCAATTCCCAGCTCTTGTGCCAGAGTCTGCAAGCGTTTAAGTTCGGGACCATCTCCCACAACCCAATACTCGGCGTCAGGAAGGTTCGCTTTAGCGAATGCTCGCAACCCCAGGTGAAAGCCTTTCCAGTGTAGAAGTCGTCCAATGCTGATAAAACGGCATTTCATAGAGTTGTTAACGGGTGTGCATTGAGACAAATGGTCAAGCTCATCCTTTAGCAAACCGATCGCTGGGCAAATGTCTAGCTGAGTAACGCCCAACCCTTTCAAGCGTTTAGCTGTATCCTCAGTGACGGCGTAAGCGAGGGCGCTCCGACGAGCGGTCAGGTGGGTAAATAAATCAAGTTCTCCCACCGCTCTCCAAGCTAATCTTGCAACTTCGTACAGCTTATTTTTCCAGCTAAAGTCTGCCCAAAATGGCAAAGGGGCTGATTCGCCGCCACCGATCGGTCCCCAAATGAAAGGAATGGGTAATAGTGACAGAAAACTGGGGCAGGAGTAGCGAACAAAGGTAACATGCTGAGCTACATCAAATCCCACTTCACGGTGCAGTTTGCGAGCAACAAAATATGCTTGGATTTGCCAAAGGTAGTAGTGTAGCTGCATGGCTCCTGCCTGTCCCCACCTTAAGCTGTCTTGCCAAAAGGGTAATGTGAAGTAGACAAAGTGTAGATTGGGGTTAGGATGACGGTTTAACTCGGCTTCGATCGCCTCCTGGCTCTCATCAGGGCGGGTCAATACCCAAACTTCGTGATATTTAGCAACTTCACTGACAACATTCCAACCAACACCTCGTTCCGATCCCTTCCCTGGTTCGCAGGAGTAAGCAGATAATAGAACCTTCATGGATTTACCAGAATTAGAAACTCAGTAATCAACGCCTATCGTTTTAGGCTCGTAGAGAGCAACTTTGCTAAGAAACTGTTTCGGCAGGATGCAGAGAAACAGAAGTCGTCAAATTTTCATACACCTGCGCAACTTGCTCTGCTGTTTGCCTCCATGTGAATTTACACACTCTTTCCATCCCCTTTTCTCGTAGGACTTGCCGATAGGAAGCAGTATTTCGCAACTGAAGAATTGCTTCTGACATCGCCTGCACGTCGATTGGATCAACCAAAATAGCTGCATCCCCTGCTACTTCTGGCAGTGAAGAAACATTAGATGTGATGACGGGTGCTCCACACGCCATGGCTTCTAACACTGTCAATCCAAATCCTTCGTAAAGTGATGGTGCGATTAGAATGTCTGCTGCATTGTAGATCTCAAGGAGGAGATCCGGAGTAGGCTTGCCCAAATAAGTGACTTTTTGCTCAAGCTGATGGGTCTGAATGAAAGCTTTTTGGTCTGCTGTGAAGTCGTCACCCGCTTTCCATAATCGGATAGAGATCCCCTGCTGGATTAATGTGTGTAAAACCTTGAGAACAGTTACAAGATTTTTACGGTGGTGTGATGAGCCTACGTTCAGTAAGCAGATTTCGTCAGGCGAGGTTGTGTATGTTTGTCTTAGATGTTCTACAGATCCCTTGGGAAGTGGATGAAAGTGTTTGTCTGTTCCGTTCGGAATGACGGTGATTTTTTGACGCTCTATCCCAAGTATCGTTTCAACATCGTTTGCAGTATTTGACGATACTGTAATGACTTGGTTTGCTTTCAACATACCCCGCACCGAATAGTTCAACATTGCTGTGCTGAATGCAGGGAAGCGAGCTTGTTCCCGAAGAAGTTCAGGGTAGATAAACTGAACCAAATCATGACACGTAACAACGATCGGTTTCCCTAACCTTGTCAACCAGTAAGCAACATGGGCATTACTGTGGTCAATGATATGAAAGAGATCTGTTTCTTGTTGTTTAACCTGACGAGGATGGTGCCAGAAACGTTCGTAATATTTGCGTAATCCAGTGCCGGAGTGCCATGAACTATCTTCACCATCCCACCAAGGATCGGGTGCGATCTCGGTAATTGTCCAGTGTGGTCGAATTTGCCTAAGCTCTGACACCAAGTTATCAGCATAGACATCCATGCTGATAGCATTACCCCGTTCTCGGCGAATGATAGTTAGATGCATGAACCTAATCTTTCACCTCAATAATTCTCTAGAGTGCTGTGAGTTTGAAGCGATCGCCAAAGCCGAATAAGACGCTCAGCAATTCGCTCATGACTATAGTGTTGACTGACACGGTCAATGCCGTATTGGCTTACGTGTTGCCACCATTGAGGTTCACGAATTAAGCGTTCTAAAATCACCGTTAATTCCTTAGCATCCTCTTCCTGAAACACCAAATCTGATTGCCCAATCACGTTGGGGATTTCGCCCGAAGACGAGCCAACTACTGGAATCCCCATTGCCATTGCTTCAATCAGCACATGTCCAAACTGCTCTTTCCAGGCAGGAGTTGTACGAGAGGGCAGTACCAAAACGTCAAATGTCCCCAGTTCTTTCGGGGCTTGCTCATGGCGTACTGCTCCGCGCCAGATGACTAGATCGGCAACCCGCTGGTTTTCAGCCTCTTGTCTCAGGGCTTCTTCATCCGTTCCAGAGCCGCACAGGGTCACGCAAACGTTTAGTCCTCGCTGCCGTAGCTCCCGTACCGCTGCAAAAATCAAATCTATTCCCTTCGAGTGAGCCAATCGTCCCAAATATCCGATGTTAAAGGGACGATCGCTCCTTTCAACATCGGATATTTGAGCCGCAACTTTGCGTTCGTGGGGTGAAAAAAAGTTAGGGTCAACGCCCATTTGCGGCATAACCTCTAGCAGCCCGCTGTAGCCCCAATTCCGCATTATTGCGGCTCCATCTTGGTTCCCCGCGATAATAGCTTTGGCTGTTTTCAACACAAACTGGCAGATCCACCAGCGGAGCAAGGGCAGGCGTCGCTCTAAATTTTCCCATCCAAAGACAACCATTGGTATACCTGTGAGTCGGCTCCAAGTTGCCAGTTCAAAAGTGCTGAGGGAAAAAACTTCTTCCTCAATCTGAATAATATCCGGCTTAAAGTCGTTCAATACTCGCCAGAGATCCCAGGGTGAATACAGATGAGCACCGCCCTTACCAGTAAATGCAACCGGAGCGGAATAAAGATGCAGTTTTGGATAAGGGTTTTCGAGGGGCAGTAGGCGATTCCACTCCAACGCTTTCCAGTTACTGGGAGCCAATAAACCAATCTCTGCCTCGCCTGTTTCTGCGATCGCGTTAAGCTTTCCCTGATTCACGCCGACAACATAGGCATGACTGATAATCAAAACCCGTAAACTAGAACCATTCGATACTCTTGAGCATTGAGTATGTATCGAATCAGCAGTAGCGGTCATCTCGTTTCCCATGTTTTAGGGATCTCCTGGATTGCTCATAACTCTGTAATCAACATCCAACTGCGATCGACAATCATGATAGAACTTCAGCTTGACGTGCTAATAATCTCTGGATATCCAGATTTACGATCGCTGCCACATCCTAACCTTCAGATTTGTTTGCAGCAATCAGATTGTCTTATGCTACGTCAAGCTTTTCACACGTAAATGAGAGAGTATCAGGGAAAACAAAATGGAATGGAGCAAGCGTTGTTAGAAGTATTAAATAAGAGCTGCTAACAACACCTAAGCTCACCAATCTCTCAATATTAACCACTGATCTCCTCTGGTTTTTGAAGGTTCGATTTGTCGCTGAGAGATTCCTGATTCAAGGCTTTGAGGTATTGGCGCATGTCTCCAATTACATTTAAAGTCATGCGTTGCCAATTGCTCAAATCTGCCAACCACTGAAAGAACACGATTAAACAAGCAAGTTGTTCCAGGGGGGTTAACTCGCACATAAAGATGGCATGTAAATATCCTTTTATACATAGGAGGCGAGGGGATACAAATCGATGTTTCCTGATTAAACCCATCCATTTTTCTCGCTCTTTCACAGTTTTTAAGCTAGCGGACTGATTGGAGTGGCGACGGTTAAAAAAGAGCGGTTCAGGAATCTCTACAATGGGACCCATGATACTTAACTCAGTTAAAAGTACCTTGTCTGCGCCGTAGTAAGTTCCACTTAATGATGTTTTCTTAAGCTTATCAGCTCGGATCAAGCTGAATACTTCAAAGCACATGCGAACTGACAAGATTTCTCTATAACGCTCATGCGGTTTGTCAGAATCAAGTTGCCGAACTCGATCTGGAGTGGTGGCATTTGCGTTGCTGTGGTTAGTAATTCTTCCTTCTTCATCGATGAGTATCGTGTGAGCACAACATGCAACAACAGAGGGAGAATTTTCTAACACCTCTACCGTTCGAGCCAGAAAACTTGGGGCGATGACATCATCATGGGCAGCCCACTTAAAGTACTTTCCCTGAGATACGTGGAAAGTACGATCGTAATTTAAGGCAGCACCAACATTTTTCTCATTTCGGTAATATCGAATACGTTTATCTTTCTCAGCATATTCTCGACAGATTTCTTCAGTTTTATCTGTAGAAGCGTTATCGGAGATAATGAGTTCAAAATTCTCAAACGTTTGAGCCAGAATTGAATCAATTGCCTGTTTGATGAATTGTTCACCGTTATATACTGGCATTCCAATGCTTACAAGCGGTTCAGTCATCTCTATTGCACTCTTTGAATTTTCAACAAAGCTTTAAATGATAGTAGAATAGTCAGATAGTAGTACTGACTAATCCAGATCCCTACTTACTTAGTACACAGTTAATGGTTAACTGTTCATGGCAATTATTTCATAGCAAAGGCAATTTTGAGTAATCACTTCAGTGTTTTTACCAATCCTTCATAAGAAGTAGTTTCTAAAGAAGTGTAGCTGAAGCACGAGTGCGTCAAGTATGTGAACAAGGTGTGCTCCACCACCTAGCCCCACGGCTTTATGAAAACTTCCTATCCCAGTTTTTCGATTAACTGCAACGTTGTGCCAAATGCTTGACGTCATAAAACAGCAATTGCACCTCGATAACTTTGGTCAGCGAAGATTTAACCAAGCGTGGAATGTGCTCTAATGCAGATATCAACACGGCAGGAGCTGTTTTAGCATCGGTAACATTCATAGCGCTGACAAAGCAAGGATAGCACTACTTCCAACACTAATCGTTTGCTGATTCACTCAGCTCACAAGAGTGCGAAATTTATTGACTGTCCAACTCACAAGTTTGGGGCGGTGTTGGGGTGCATAAAGCCACGTGATTGCTGGTTCAGCCAAAGTGAGGGGCATGAAGCCAACCCAGAGGAACCAAGCACTGTAGAACATGCGCTTGAGCCAGCTAAATTGAGAATATTTCCAGAGGCAGCGAATGCCCCAATAAACTAATGCTTCTGGGCGATCGCTAGGAACCGGATGCTGCGTCGGAGCTAAACGTAGCGAAATGATACGTGACCACAGTCGTCCAATTGAGCGTTGCTCTAAGTCAACTGGAATGTCGTGCCCCAGTTCTCGAGCTTTCTGAGTCAATAGCGCAAAGTTTTGCAAGTCATGTTTGACGAATCGATGAAAGCGATCGCCTGTAACCGTAGCCAGTGCCCACTGATTACTGCCATGCACTCGATAAGCGCCTAGAGGTTCTTCGATCGCCGCCACTTCTCCGTAAAATGGAATTAGGGTAGACAAATAGTCATCGGCAGTGAGTTTATAGTCATCAGGAATTGGAAAAACCTTTGCCATTGCACTTCGATTGAGAGCGTTACCACTAGTGGGAGTACTCACATAACCGCCCCCTTGCAGCAACATTCGCCATGCTTCACCTGTTGCTAGTGGTACATTGCCCTGTGGAAAAGAATAGCCTAAGGGCTGACCCGTTGCGTCCACGACAGTCAGACGATAGTGAACCTTAGACAAAATGGGCTTCCAGACAGAAACGATGCTCTCCACAGCGTGAGGAAGTAAGTAATCATCAGAGTCTAGAAAGATAACGACATCACCTTTACTTCTGACAAACCCACTGTTGAAAGCGGCTGCCTGCTTGCCGTTAGGCTGCAAGATCGAAATAATGCGATCGCCGTAACTTGCAATGATCGACCGGGAGTCATCGGTAGAACCATCATCAACAACAATGACTTCAGTGTTGGAGTAGGTCTGATTTAATGCACTATCGATCGCCTCAGCCAAAAAGCGATCGTAGTTGTAATTATTAATAATAATACTAATAAGTAAGCTCTTATCCATATCTACAATGCCTACAGATAAATGTTTCAGTGCGAATGAGAGGCGAGTAATCTTGCGGAAATCATCTGTTTAATCACTCTAAAACATGAATTACGCAACAATATCGTTGAACCGTCTGTGTAAGTAAACCCTTTTTTAGGTTAAAAGATAATATTTTAGAGATCGGCTGTAGTAAGAAAGAGCCGGTAGTATTTTTCGTTGCCGAAGATAGGCGTTACCAACCCGCTTACTCTCATATGAACAAATATTTTTATAAGAAGATGAAATATCTTGGAGACCAGGGTTTTTGTAATTTTTTTCTGCTACAAAAAGAGTCTCAAGCGCATTCTGAAGTCGACGAGTAGAAGTGCCACTGCCGGAGTGAATTCGATACTCAGTTAGTCTTTCTGGGACATAAAAAACATCCATTCCACTAGCGATAAGATGAGAACTGAGAAAGAAATCATATGCACCTCCAAATCTATCAGCATAAGCAGCATAAATTGACCAATCAATTGCTGACTTTCGAAAAACTGCTGACGATGCAAGAGGGATAGACTTATTCACAAGTAAAGTTTTGGACTGTTCTACGAATCCGTAGGGCAAAATATCTCTACCAAATCTAACAGTTTGCTCATCAGTGGCTTCATTTGTGCGATTTCCATCGGCATCAATTAGCCAGTGATCGCTGAAGGCAAGGCAAACCTTTGGGTTAGAGAGCATCACCGGAACTAACTTTTCTAGAAATTCAGGTGTCCAAAGATCATCATCATCCAATTTGGTGACTAAATCCGATTGAGCAGATTGAAAACCACTCAGATTGTTGCGAGCTATCCCCAATCGGTTTGAGTTAGCCCGATAAATAATCCGATCGTCTCCATAGCTTCGACAAAGCTCTTCGATTTTTGGCTCAGCACTATCATCACAGACAAGGAGTTCAAAGTCCTGAAAAGTTTGACGAAGCGCACTCTCAATGGCTTGACCTAGATAATCAACTCGCTTGTATGCTGGAGTAATAATTGAAACTGCTGGGACTGAACTATTCATACATTTATCTCCTTTAAAGTTGCTCGTGAGATTGCTTCATCTAATGATCAAAAAATGAGATGATTACGTTTCTTGATGGTTACAGTTTTCAGATGAATTAAATCAGATTCGCAGCTTTAGCAATTTATTGCTACTTCCAATGATTCTTTACTATGAATCTGTTTGAATATCGTTAAAGCTTGAGCAACAACCTGATCCATATTGTAGTATTTATAGGTTGCAAGTCGTCCTACAAAATAAACGCCTGGAGTTTTATCTGCTAAGGCTTTGTACTGTTTATATAGGTCAGCATTTTCAGGACGAGGAACGGGATAGTAGGGGTCACCTTCTGCTTGAGGAAACTCATACACGATGCTAGTTTTGGCATGGTCCTGTCCTGTCAAATATTTGAACTCTGTGACGCGAGTGTATGGGTGCTCATTGGGATAGTTGACAACAGGTGCAGATTGAAAAACAGGCTTGTCGTGAGTCTCATGCTTGAACTCTAGCGACCGATAGGGCAGTTTTCCAAATCGATAATCAAAGAACTCATCTACTGGTCCTGTATAAATCATTTCCTTGTAAGGAATTATCTTTTGAATTTCCCGGTAATCGGTGTTGAGCATAACTTTGATGTTTGAATGATTCAGTATATTTTCAAACATTCGGGTAAAACCGTGCAGTGGCATGGACTGATACATGTCCGTGAAGTAGCGATCGTCGCGATTTGTCCGGGTTGGAACGCGAGCTGTTACAGAGCGATCTAATTCGGACGGGTCTATGCCCCATTGCTTGCGCGTGTAGTTGCGGAAGAATTTTTCATATAGTTCTTGTCCTACCTTACTGACTACAACGTCTTCTGAAGTCAGAATCCTATCTCTTGGTTCTGCAACAGATGCAAAAAACTCTTCTACTTGAAAAGTAGTCAGGTTTAATCCGTAAAGTTTGTTAATCGTGTCTAAATTGATAGGAATAGGAACAAGCTGTCCATCCACACTAGCAAGTACGCGATGTTCGTAGGGGTACCATGCGGTAAATAGCGACAGGTACTCGAATACCTCACGGGAATTAGTATGAAAAATATGGGGACCATATTTGTGTACTAAAACCCCATCGCTATTGTAATGATCATAAGCATTACCCCCAATATGATTACGACGATCGACAATCAGGACTTTCTTATCCAACTGGCTCGCCAATCGCTCGGCTAAGATGCTACCTGCAAAACCTGCGCCAACTATTAGGTAATCAAACATTTGAATATCCTCTTATAAACTAGGCTCACTCACTTCTTTGCGTTGACCCAAATGGACAAGGTCATTCGCTGCTTCTCTCACCTGTTTGAGACAATTCATCCTGCTTAGTCCAATAACTTGTGACATCAGATTCTTGGCTTTGCACTGTAGTTAAGAAATTTTTGAGTGGATTTTTGAAAAGGTAATATCTTAAGCCATACGTGATTAGATACCGAGCAATCTCAAGACGATTGAGTTTTCTAAATTGATAGTTCAGATAGCGCACGCTTAACAATTGGCGTTCGAAAGTTCGTTCTTCATCTCGTTCGATGGCAAGCCTTCGAGATTCTTGAACAATTGCGGTGCCATAAGTATCAATTAAGTGCTTAAGAATTGCTTGCGTTCCCCGATTGTGCTGTGGTGCTCCCATCAAAGACTTGTATCGTCTGTAGAATCTTGAATGAAGAGGCTCATCGTTATTCTTTTCTCGATAAAATCCCGTGAATACACACAATGGCTTTGCTTCAAAGTAAATAGGCTCCTTGATTAACCATGCTCTAAGTATTTCTTGATACGGAAAATGTATCGCTTGGGAACCTACCTGTAAGTTGGATCGAATTTTACCTGTGTGCCAGAACAAACCACCATTTGAAATGCTTTCGTTAAAAAATAAGCGAGCGTGAATTTCAAATGGGGTATAGATTCCCTGCTCAAACCACAAACCTCTTGTTGTTTCGCCTGTAGGAACTGAATCGCCATACTTTTCAAGTCCAATTTCTTGATTTCTTAAGACGATTCCAACCCTATTTGTTTCAAGGGAATGAATATTTTCGGCGATGAAATCTGGAAAAAGATAATTGTCATCTTCCAGGACAAAAGCATAGGTTCCGCCAAGATAACCCTTCGAGGAAAATGCATAATCAATATTCTTTAATCCGCCAAGATTTTTTTCATTTGGTTTGTAAAGAATCCGATTATCCTCAAAATCACTTACAACGTTCTGAGCTTCTTTTTCAGGAGAGTCATCAAACACGATTGCTTGCCAGTTCGGATAGCTTTGCTCTACTAAGCTAGAAAGTGCTCTTCTGAGTAAATCAGGACGCTTGTAAGTTGGGATTCGAACCTCACACAGAGACATAATCTTTATTACCTCATGTTGAGATGGAGGATAACCTGATAAAACCGAATCATGACTCACCCCGTATGAAGAGGCATAAGTAACTCTTTCACCTTCTGTCCAGAAATATTCCAGTTAAGACGAGACTCATACTCGTGAAATGCAGAAAGAGCTAAATTCTTATACTGATTAAAGTTTGTAAAATAATTAAAGATGTATTCGCAGTATTCGTCAGCATTACTATTTGGGTCGAACAACTTGCCGTTCAAATCATCCTTGATGATAGTTGGAATTCCACCAACTCTTCTAGCTAGACAAGGCACACCCAGTGAGGTTGCTTCGCAGAAAACTATCGGTGTACAGTCAGCGATTGAAGGCAGAATTAGAAAGTGGGAATTAGCGATCAAACGATAAATTTCCTTCCTTCCTTCATGAGTAGATTTGCTGATGAACCCCAAGGGTTTAATGAAGTCAGGTAACGAACCTTCAAAAACAGGTTCACAGCCCACTACCGTTAATTCAGTGTCTAACCCTAGATGATTGAGCCCAATCGCTATTTCTAGAGCAAGGTCTCCCCCTTTACGAAACCAATCAACGCCTAAAAAAAGTAGTTTGCATTTATTTCTCGGTCTAGATTCGATAAGTTCTTTAATTTCTTCAACAGTTTCATAACTCTCAACATTGGCTCCAAACGGAACTACTTTCACTTTGGCAGGATCTGCATTGTAATAATCGATCGCCGTTTGGGCTGCCCAGTCAGACGAATAAATTGCCAAACTAGATCGTTGTAAAGCCAGTCTCTCCATCTGATGCCCCTGTTGAATGTTTTCCTCACAAAGCCCTGTGAATTGAGGGTAAAAGTTTAATAGGTCTTTAAAGGTGGCATCTGCCCAAAATGCAATTGGATGATGACAATCTAAGTAAACAATTGGAGCAATGGTTGCACTGAATACAATATTTGCCTCAGTCCTAGCTAATTTTTGAGATATCTGGTTTGAGTAGCTTCTAAGGATTAGTGGATCTAATGCCTTGAGATACTTGGTTCCTGTAAAAAACTCATAATAATGGCGCTTGAGCTTGCAAACAGCTTGTAGTGTAACTTGTTCCTTTAAAGAATCAACGTATTGTACGGAGATGGACTGTTTCTTAAGTGATTCAGGGATGTAATAGCCCGTACCTGCCCAATTATTTGGATTGCTCAAAGTCTTAGCATCAAAAGTGCTAGCATAGGCTATTTTCACAATTCAACTCCCTGACTTGGCGGTTTGTATAGTTTCTGGATGATAGTGGAATATCTCAATTATTTGCGTAACTGAAACGACTACTTAAATCCCTACTAGCAAACTATGACTGACCCAACACAACTTCCTGAAAACTACCTGACTTTATGACTCGACCTTGCTCAAGCTGATAAATCTGATCGCAGTGTTCAATTGTAGAAAGACGATGGGCAATAATGACGATCGTTTTAATACCGCTCAAAGCCTTTGTCGCTTCTGTAATGAGATGTTCTGTTTCTGTATCCAATGCCGCAGTTGCTTCATCGAACACTAAAATCTCTCGTTCGTGGTAAAGGACGCGCGCAATTCCAACTCTTTGACGCTGCCCACCAGATAACAACACGCCCCGTTCACCTACTACTGTCTTAATGCCATCAGGAAGACGCTCAACAACTTCACTCAGTTGAGCCATTTCGATCGCTTTCCTCAACCTAGCTTGATCGATTAGGCGATCAGGCACTCCGAAGGCAACATTTCGTTCAAGGGTATCATCAATCAGGAAAATGGATTGAGGAACGTACCCGACTAGATTCTGCCAAGCGCGTAGGTTCTCATAAACTGAGATTCCATCAACTTTTATATCTCCAGATTGAATCGTGAAAAGCCCTAGAAGAACATCTACCAGCGTAGTTTTGCCCGCTCCAGATTTACCAATTAGACCAACAGACTCACCTTTCTGAATCACTAAAGATACACCATTTAGAGCCTTTCTTGATGTGCCTGGGTATTGGAAATCGATCTCATCCAAAACGATTTGTTCTTGAAATGGAAAAACTGGCTTGGCGAAGGCCGATGACAAACCTTTGAAGTGATGAATACTGTTTTTAGAAGCATTAACCTCGACCTCTTCAATTTCTTTGAGGTCGAGGAACAGTTTATCCACAGCGAAGGTGTTTGATCTAACGGTGCCGATATTACCGACCAAGTTGCTCACAGCTGGAAGCAACCGAATCGAAGCTAAGGCAAAGATCCCCAAAACAGCAGTCAAATTTTGCCCTTTTCCCTGACTTAAGTTGATGAACAGCAGAGTAAAACCAATGAGAAAAGTAATCATAAACGCTTCCATCACAAAGCGTGGAAGATTACCGTAACTCTGAGCCAGTGCTGAGTTTCTAGCAAATCTCTTTGTCTGTCTCTCCATTTGTTGCTCAAAATAAGACTCACAGCCAATCACTCGAGTCTCTTTCAAGCCTCCTAATCCATGGTTCAAGATACGAATCATCTCAGCAGATGCCTCCCATCCTTCCTTGAACCAAACAGACATATACCTTTTCATCAGTCTGAGCAAGACAATAATGACAGGTAACAGCATGGCAATAAGAACCAAGGCTAACGCACTGGCTTTAACCAGCAGTAAAACCAATGCCAGGATGATTGTGGCGTTAGATATCGCTGTCAGAAGTGGCATGATGACATTGAGACAGACGTTATCGGTTGTGCCAACAACATTCTGAGTCAGAGTTGCTGAATTAACACGCAAATGAAAGCTGTATGGAGCTTCGAGATATGCTTTCAATAACTTGTAAGCCAGTTCCCCTTTTAAGTTGTAGCCGAACTGGAAGACTGCCTTTTGAGAATGAAAACTGAGAAAAGCTTTTACATAAAAGGCAATGAGAAGAAACGCGCCTAGAGCGAGTAGAAAGTTTTCTTTGGATCTGAAATTTAGATGTTTGTACACTAAATTCAGCCAGTAGTTAGTCTCAACCAAATCCGGTTGGGTCGCAACAGCTATGAATGGACCAATCATTCCGGTGCCAAGAACCTCTAATCCGGATACAAAAACAAACAGAAATGCTACTACAACGAGTGATTTATGACGCCCCTTTGTAAGATAAAAGAGTCTAGACAGGAATTGAGACATAAGTTATTTGAGATTGAGAACTAACTAAAACAGCATCTAACTCTAAGCGCGTTATTGAGATTAAGGTCTTAGTGAAAAACTACGCAGTTACGGATATTGATGCGTTTGTGAAAGACCTTAAATATCGAATTAAAGGGCTGCGTGTAACATTTCAGCTTCTTAGTAGCTGATGATAGTAGAGCCGAATCCAATTCAGTAACAAGAGGCTAAACGGAGGTATATGCACAACAGGGGACTGTAAGCTATTGCTTCAGGGCTACAAACTCATCTTCCGGGGCAAACTGAGTACTCTCTAAAACTTTAGAGATGGCAGCAGTGATTTTGTCTTTCATGCTGACGCAGTGTGCTTTTAAGTTAACAGAATACGTGAAAACGCGGTGTAGCGATCGCAACAACAGTGCTTTCGGGATCGGTAAACATCCTTGTACAATGCGGTTTGGTGTCGATCATGAGATAAGGAAAATCTTCACGTCTTTGCTCAGCTGGTCGTCATCAGCTGCCATCGTAGGTTTGTCTTTTGATTCGTTAAAGTCAAGAAATGATTCCATTTCTGGGGGGTCTTCAAACTGTATCTTTTCAAGTGAGTATGCAGATCCGTTTGCCATTTGTACTGGCAAAGCGATTTGCAGGACGACTCAAAAAGAACAAGCATTGATGAGATTTTTTAGTAGAACACTGCTGAAAAGCAAGACATAACATTTGTGAGCGGTTTCTACTCATTGACTAGAATAAACTGCTAAAAAAGTACAGAGCTATTCTGTCCTACAAGGCGGCCCACTCAAACATGCATGACTCTTTGTTTGAAAATTGAATCAGTACCTCAGATAGCTTTGCACTTAGAACAGTACAATCGACTCGCACATCCGGGTGATTCATAACTAAACATCCGGGGTAGATGCAAAATCATCTGGTTTTTTAGAGTGACAAGTCTGCGCTTTTCTACAGAGTTACTATCAAGTCCCGTATCACCTGATGTAAAATCCGTAGCTAGCCCACAATATTTCAGCACTTTTGCGGTATCAACTAGGCTATTCTTAGAACCTTTACAAAGTCTTTACACAATTTCCCTTTATTCTGAAGTGCAGACTAAGCGATTTTGCGGATGTGCGAATAATAAAGCCTTTGGTGTGAATTGTCATAGATTGATATCTATAACTTAGCCTCAGGAATGTTCGCTGGTATATGAGTTAATTGCAACTCTCTTAGTCTTCGCAGCAACATCTGTAACTGTTTGATCTGAGACACTGGAGCCTGCCAAGATTCGAGCTGCAATGGCATCAAAAATCGCAAACTCAGTTGAGTACTTGCTCTTGAGTACTTGCTCTACCAGGTTTCGATCGTGATAGTTCACTGAGTGCAAATCCTTTAGTTCGAACCGGGTTCACCACACTTTTCTGGTAAACCAGCAGTTTCCTGATGAAGTGATGATCCTGCCGTCGAATGGATCACTTTGCGGATGATGCAAGCAAGACAGACAGCAAGTTCCCTAACTTTCAACTCGCTCATTGCAAGTTAGCTGTTCCGAAATGGTAACTCTTGAAAATGTTCCCTATTCATGGCAGAGCTTTCTTACTTTCCGATCAAACTAATGCAAATACTGCATGAGTTAAGTTAGCTTCTGTGCCTGGTTCTGTTTGATATTGCTCAGTTTAACTACCGATCAAATTAATGCAAATACTGCATGAGTTAAGTTAGCTTCTATGCCTGAATCTGTCTGATATAGTTCAATTTAGCCATCTCGGTAATGGCAGTACAAACATTTCTTCCATTTCTATTTATGTAAAATGCCTGGCGCTAATGACACGCTCCCCTACTAGGTTTCGTGGATCTATGCATAGATCCACCATGGCTATCTTTGATGGCGATAGTAACTTCTGAAATCAAGAATGCTTCTAACTGTGATCTCTACGTCTTGATGAATTGGTATAGATTAATACAGATAATCAACTGTTTATGAAGGCTTAATTTAGTTAGTTTGAAGATAGTGCAAAAAGATATACAAATATTACTCCTCACGAAGTATTTTTAGCGAGAAATGTAATAGTATTTGACGCATCAAGATAGTTCAAATTCTCGAATTAGTTCAGATTCTCGAAAGAAGGTTTTGCGACTAGGCATCCTTCGAGAGAGGCTTTGGGAAGCATCTGGTTTTTGTCTTTTCGGCTGCGCTTAAGTATTTTCCAACTGGTTCACTTTGCATCTTGTCGAGCACACCAACAAAACAGCCCTATCCGTTTTGTGTGCTTGGAGTTATCCATGGAACCCCCACCAAATCCAGAATTTAAGATGAATATGATCGATGAGAACCCTTCCCGGCAAATTATTGGGTTTCCTGTTGCCGCACTGCCATTTGATCAGCAAATTCAGTTAATGCTGCAATGGGCTAAGTCGTACTTGAGTAAAGTGGTCTGTGTTGCGAACGTCCACATGCTGATGGAGGGATATCAAAATTCTTCATTTGCAGAAGTATTGCGAGAAGCAGACTTGTTGACTCCTGATGGAATGCCGCTCGTTTGGATGCTCAAGCTGATGGGCGTCTCTCATCAAGACCGAGTTGCTGGGCTAGATATCTTGGATGCGGTTTGTCAACTTGCACCCTCACAGAATGTGAGTGTTTTCTTTCTTGGATCTCAACAAATAATTCTCGATTCCATCAAGCAACGATTAGAGAAAGAGTTTCCCAACCTCGACATCGCTGGGATGGAACCTCTGCCCTTTCGTGCACTAACTCTTCAAGAAGATGAAGCTATCATTCAGCAGATCAACAACAGTGGAGCAGGTATTGTTTTCGTATCGTTGGGCTGTCCCAAGCAAGAAGTTTGGATGGCACAGCACAAAGATAAGGTAAAAGCTGTCATGATTGGGTTGGGAGGTGCTTTTCCGGTTTATGCTGGTCTTCATAAACGGGCACCTCTTGCGATTCGATCGGCAGGTTTAGAATGGCTGTATCGGCTCGCTCAGGAACCTCAAAGACTTTGGCGGCGATACTTTGATACAATTCCACTTTTCATTTGGTTGGCAAGTCGGGAACTGTTAATTCGTCCGCGCGATGTACACCCGGAGGAACTATAGTAAAGATGAATATCGTGGACAATCTGATGACGGGATGACACTCTTTATTCGCTTGATTGAGACAGCAAAGAGCATTGAACACTTCGATTATGTTGCTATTTGATGGTAATGAGTATTTAGTTTCTTAAGGGTGATGGAACTAAACTCAGTGGATTATAATTCAGCAACTGAATGTCATTCAATTTCGTGAATAACGTTGGGTTCTCTTAGCTTAAGCGCATTATCCAGGGGTTCTCTGCTGATCAGGGTGAAAATTGAGACCAAGTGGCGAATAGCAAAGAACATGTTTTGTTATCTATGCATCTACCCGTTTCTTTACAGCTATTCTATTTTCACTAGAGTGAACCACGCCTTTATGCCGCATCTCTCATCGTCTTAAAGTGACATCTTATCGAATTGACCACGACTGTCCGTTCGCTGCAATTTCGCCAACGCGCTCCCTGGTCATTTTATCCGCGTGATCTTATGCAGAGGCAATCATGGAAAGTAAGACAACTTCGCAAGCTCTTGCCGTAAAGCAGGGCAACAAGCAACCTCGCTGGTTGCCGCTAAACAATGCGGCACCCCGTGATGGTGAAGATGAAGGAGGCTTGAATTTGAGCCAGGTGGCTGCGGTATTGCGGCGAAGGATTCCGATCGTCCTAGGTGTGACAACGGTGGTGTCTTCAGCAGCACTCCTCAAAGCCGTAACCAGTGAGCCCATCTACCAATCCACGTTTGAAATTCTCACGAAACCCGTCACGGCTGAAAGCCAGGTTATTTCTTCGGTGCCTCAAACATTGAGCAATCGAGAGCAGCAGCAACCTGCGCCTGAAAAAACCCTAGACGAGACAAAACTCAAACTGCTCAAAAGTCCAACTCTTCTTGAGCCGATCGCGCAAAAGCTCAAGCCTAAGTATCCTGACCTCACTTATGATGTCCTATCAAACAGCTTAGTCGTGGCTCAGGTTCCGAATAGTGAGGTGTTGCGGGTTAGCTTTCAGGACAGTAATCGTACCAAAGTGAGAGAGGTGCTAACTCTCGTTTCTCAGGCGTATCTTAATTACAGCCTTGAGGAACGCTTAGCAGCTGCGCGACAAGGTATGAAATTTGTTGACCAGCAGATTCCCAGGTTGCAACAGCGTGTTGAAACAGTTCAAGACCAGCTGCAAACGTTTCGGCAGCGGTATAACTTGATTGATCCTGATTTAACCAGTAAGCAACTGGCAGAGCAAACAGCAACGATCGCACAGCAACGCCTGGAAACAGACGTTAAATTAGATGAGGCTTTGGCGCTGAATCGTGATTTGCGTCAACAACTGACTCAAAAAAATGAACCCGCTTCTTCTGCGCTTCGAGAAAACACTCGCTATCAAAATCTGTTAAATCAACTTTTAGAAGTTGAAGCCCAGATGGCTAAGACATCGAGTGTGTTTCAGGAAAAAGCACCGCAAATTCAACTCCTGCGATCGCAGCTTGAAAATTTGCAGCCGTTATTAGAACGCGAAGGAGGACGATCCCAAGGTGATGTCGAGAGCCAGGTACGAGGCTTAAAGGCCCGCCAAGCAATTCTGATACAAACGGAAGAGTTGCTGAAACAGCAGGTTAAACAGCTTTCGGCTAGGTCTCGTCAGTATACTGATATTCAACAAGAACTGAAGATTGGAACCGACAACCTCAATCAATTTCTGACAAAACGGGAAGCTTTACGCATTGATGCCGGGCAACAGACAGCCCCGTGGCAGATTTTAACGCCAACCACCAATCCAAAGCTGGCGTCTGCGGGCATTAAGCAAACGGGAGCGCTGGGCGTTCTTTTAGGACTGTTGATGGGTGTCGGTACAGCACTGTTGCTCGAAAAACTGAGTAATGTTTTGCATACCCCCGAAGAAGTTAAAGATACGGCGAATTTGCCAATGCTAGGCGTGATTCCATTTAATGCAGAATTAGCTGAGACGGAGAAGCGATCTCTAGCGCTAGATGTGCCTAGGCAGGAATTTACCAACCTGATGCGTCAAATGCGGCAGAAACTGAATGCACCGAAGAGCGAATCCTCTTACCTCTACGATAGTTCGCCGTTTTCAGAGGCATTTCGATCGCTCTACACCAACATTCGGCTGCTCAACCCAGATACGCGAATTCGCTCTTTGGCAATTAGTTCACCGTCTCCCGGAGAAGGAAAGTCTACGGTTGCGCTTTATCTAGCTCAAGCGGCGGCAGCATTGGGACAACGGGTCTTATTGGTCGATACGGATTTGCGGTGTCCTCAGCTTCATGTTCGGCTTCAACTTCCAAATCTACACGGATTAAGTGATGTTGTTTCGTCAGAAGTGAAGTGTGAGCACGCAGTCCAGCAGTCTCCTGGGGAACCTAATCTCTTTATTCTCACCGTTGGACAAGTTCCGCCAGATCCAACTCGCTTGCTGTCCTCGAAGAAGATGCAAACTCTGATGCAGCAATTTGAGGAGATGTATGATCTCGTTATCTACGATGTTCCCCCTTTGCTTGGCTTGGCGGACGCAAAACTTGTCGCAACTAATACGAATGGAATTGTTTTAGTAGTTGGATTGGACAAAACGAAGAGTGCTGCTCTAAGGCAAGCGTTAGAAGGCTTCAAAGTGTCTTCTGTTTTTACCCTTGGTGTTGTTGCTAATGACATGAAGAATTCTTGAGTTAGATTGCCCTAAGCAATTGTTGGTTGTGAATTGGTAATACGTCAAAAGATTGTTAGGTGTGTCAAGTTACTGTGGAATAAGTAGCAATATCGTGCCAAGTCCGCAGCATTTCTGTGTCGATGATAGCTGTTGCACGACGTTTGTCAGTTAGAAGGAACAATTTGGATAGATGGTACAGTGCGTCCAACATCTGAATGCTGGGTTGGGGCGTCGGCTTGTGATGTCAGATGTCGAATCCGGTGCGATCGACCGCAGTTCCAAGTGATTGAGCGGCAATGGATGGTGGAACAGACTCCAGGGGGTGACAACGAGGCTAGAGCGCAGACTGGATCAGGGCAATGGCGTTAAGACCTCGTCGAAAAAAGGGGCGTTTCTGGGGCTTGAGTGCCATCAATTTTCTCGCCAAGGTTGACCACAAATTCAAGGTGTCAATCCACAAAGTTCCATACAACCCAATCCAAAACTGGCTGTGTCGGTTTTGGGTGCGCTTCGGCTCTTTGACGCGACCAATATAGTGTTGCACTTGCTTTTTGCGGATACGCCCACCACGCAGGGTAGAGAGCGAATAAGCAATGGCAATGAGAACGAGCAGCGCGGTGAAGCGGTGTAAATCAGCATGGCACTCTTCGAGGGGATAGCCACCCGATTTATAGTCTTTAGACTTAATCGGAAATAGGCAGTAGTCGAAGCCAGACAACAAGAGGCTTTCATCTGTCCAACCTAAGCAGTTGCTAACTGACGATGCTTCAAGCGAAAATTATGCAGTCCACAAGCAGTTTCCATCACATCATCAACATAATGAGCTGCCCGATTTCTAAACTTGCCAGCGACAATGTTGCAGCGCTTGATGCCACCCATCTGATGCTCGACTTCCACTCGTTCCCTTGAGATTGCTCGATTGCGCTGTTTCTCTGCCTCGGTGAGTTCTTGTTTTCGCGGTTTCTTCTTCGGTTGGATTGTCGTCACTCCCTCTGGTTGATAGCCCTGAAACCCTGTGTCCTGCCACAGGTTGCTCCCCGATGGAAACTGGTAATCTTCTTCATCACAAATGGCTTTGTCATGCTTTTTGCCTTCGTAGGTGTCACTCAAAAACACCACCTTACCCCGTCGATGAGTGATGATATTGTTCTTGACCGTGTGAGCCTTCTTCTTACCGCTATAGTATTGCTTCTGGTCCTCTTTATCCTGGGGACGATTGATCCGACGCTCTGTGCCATCGATGATGAACTCCAGATTCGGACACTGCTGCAAAACCGCTTCCAAGCGATGTGGTTCTCGTTCGGGCAGTTGTTTCTCGTAGCCCAAGGCCGCATTGAGTACCCCACTCAATTTATGCACCCATTCATGCGCTTGCGGTTGTCCAATCCCAAACAGAAAGCCTTGAACTGCTTGGGTGGGATAAAGCCGGAAGTACACCAAAATAAACAGTAGAGTTGTCGGGAAATAAAAACAAAGGTAGCTAACATGACCTTTCAAGTTCT
>NZ_JCACCM010000093.1:0-28127 GCF_059501405.1 Myxacorys sp. | reverse complement strand
CATCCCTCATCCGGCATTCTGTCTAATTTCTAGCTTCGCTGTCACCCCTTGAGGTAATTCCCTTCTGTGGCAAACTACTCTGCCCGATGGAACTACCGTTGCTGAGCAAATCTACACCGAGGAGTAAACTATCTTTTGCAGCTAGAAGGTTAGAAGTTGAAACCGCTCCCCCTTCTCCAGAGCTGTCATCTTCACTAACATCGGACGAAGACAGCATTGTTGAGGTAGACAATATTGTCAGTCCGCTCTTGAGAACATTTTGAGCGTTGGTAATAACAGATGACCAGAAATTTATATTTGTAAGTTTTTCTAGTTCATTAACCGATACAGCCATGACTTACAAGAAGCAATAATGCATTGCACGAGTTGACTCACTTCCTTCAGCAGCATCTACAGTTCTCTCCTCTGGCAGGGTTCCCATATTTTCTACCTGATTTTGTAGTATGATGTAGTATAGTTATGAGGAGCTATTTTCCAACTTTGCATTTGGGCTTTATATGATTTGTATCGACTGTATGGTTCTGTCACTGTGCAATTGCCACTGTTAATAATGACGCCGTTAGAGGTCAACATATTCACCTTAATGAAGGAAATTGAGTATGCGTAAACTCAAATATTACGTCGCTTGCACTGTTGGTCGCTTTATCGCTAGAAAGAATGATTCGTTTGACTTTTTCCTGACCGAAGGAGAACACGGTGCTGATTAGCTTCAAAACTTTCCTGAAGCAATTTCGGTTCGCTTTTGAAATAAGTTTGGCATCACGGTTGGAATCAGAACTTTGATGCGATGCTGATGGAACGCAGAAATCTCCAAGATTGATGATTGGAGAAGAAAGACAGTGAGAAATTGAGAGGTTGGCGAATGACAAAGACTTTTTATGCTGTTCTAGCAAACTCACTGTTAGCTTCGCTGACCAATACTTTTGTCTGGTTTGCAGTCACGTTTTGGGTGTATTTGCAAACGAAGTCTGTGTTAGCGATGTCAGTTATGGCAGGTGTGTATCTTGTAACGGTTGCGCTCTCTGGATTTTTCCTGGGGTCTTTGGTTGATCGATACAAAAAGAAAACAGCAATGCTGCTTTCAAGTATTTGCTCCCTTGTTTTGTACATCCTTGCCTATATCATTTTTGTTGCGACGCCATCCTCTGCCTTTACTAATCCTGCTGGTGTTGCGCTCTGGGTATTTATCACGCTTGCATTAGTGGGAGCGATCGCAGGTAACATTCGCACGATCGCTCTACCTACTCTTGTGACCATCCTGATTCCTGAAGCAAAACACGATAAAGCGAATGGTTTGGTAGGCACTACAAACGGTATATCATTCCTCATTGCGTCGATCTTTAGTGGAATGACGATCGGATTTCTTGGCATGTACTGGATGCTTGTATTTGCAATTGGTCTGATGATTCTAACGGTTCTCCATTTAGTGACGATCGCTATTCCTGAGAAGGGAATTGTCCATGTAGAAAATCAAACCAATCACATTGATATCCGCGGAACGATTCGAGTTATTCATCTTGTTCCTGGGCTGTTTGGACTTATTTTCTTCAACTGCTTCAACAACTTCCTGGGTGGAGTCTTCATGTCTCTGATGGATGCCTATGGTTTATCACTGGTCTCTGTACAAATGTGGGGTGCGTTGTGGGGGCTGTTGAGTTTAGGCTTTATTGTGGGTGGATTAGTTGTTGCCAAGGTAGGTTTGGGAGAAAGCCCATTAAGAACGCTGTTTCTAGCGAATATTGTTATGTGGATCATTGCAATGTTCTTCACGATTCAGTCATCAATCGTGTTACTGACCATCGGTTTATTCATCTACTTGTGCCTGATTCCTGTCGTTGAGGCATCAGAGCAGACTATTATCCAAGCCGTGATTCCACTTGAACGCCAGGGCCGTGTGTTCGGGTTTGTTCAAAGCATCGAACAGGCCGCATCCCCGCTTACCGCTTTTATGATTGGGCCGATCGCCCAATTCATCTTTATCCCGTTCATGACGACAGGTGCAGGTGTCGATCTCATTGGCAGTTGGTTTGGTACTGGTGCTGATCGAGGAATTGCACTTCTGTTTACCGTCACCGGATTGATCGGGCTGATTGTAACATTCATGGCAATGCGATCGCGCTCCTACCGAAAATTATCAGCAAATTATCAAAAGCATTAATTTTATGGTGAACCTCCGCCCTGCCACCTCCAATGATTTAACTCTCCTGCAACATTGGGATGAACAACCCCATGTGATTGCCTCAGACCCAAATGATGATTGGCACTGGGAGGTGGAACTCGATCGCACCCCGGATTGGCGAGAACAACTGATTGCTGAGATCGACGGTCGTCCGATCGGGTTTATCCAGATTATTGATCCAGCCCTTGAGGAGAGTCACTATTGGGGACATATCGCTGCAAATCTTCGTGCCATTGACATCTGGATTGGCGAAGCAACCGATTTAGGCAAAGGTTATGGAACGAAAATGATGCAGCTTGCCCTTGCCCGATGTTTCGCTCACCCAGAGGTGATGGCCGTACTCGTTGATCCACTGGTCAGCAACACTCGCGTTCACCGCTTCTACGAGCAGTTTGGTTTCCAGCGTATCGATCGCCGCCAATTTGGTGACGATGACTGCTTTGTGTATCGCCTGAATCGAGCAGATTGGCGTCCTGCAAACGCTGAATGATGTCTATAAAACGCCAATCTTTTCTTTTCATTTTGCATCTTCGCTCAATGCGTCTCGCAACCCTTCAACCACTTGATCTAATCCCACTGCTCGTGACGCTTTAAATAGAATGCGATCGCCCGGTTGCACTATTTCTTTTAGGCGGCTCACCAAATCGGCATGAGTCATGAATTTTTCAGAACGTAATGGTGCGGCTCCTTGGGCGAGGGCTTCCGCTTCTGCCTCGTCTGCCAAAATTAACAACCCGTCTAAATCTAGGGCTCTTACCTGTTCGCCAACTTGCCGATGGTACTCAGTTGACCAATCGCCCAGCTCTTTCATGGTTCCAAGCACCGCAATTTTTCGGCTTCCAGAAGTTTGTGCCAACAGCTTCAGCGATGCCAACATCGATTCTAATCCCGCATTGTAGGTTTCATCTAAAATTACGACATCATTTGCCAGGTCGTAGCGGCGCGATCGCCCTCCTGGTAAATCAATCTCTAGACCCGATGTGAGCTTTGACCAATCCAGATTCAAGGCTTTTGCAACGCCTAACGCCGCTAGAAAGTTTAGCGCGTTGTGCTCTCCGGCAAGAGGCAACTCAAAGTTCAGATTACCAAGCGTTAAGCTATTAGCGCTAAGCTCCGGAGGGGTTCGCTCCGCTAAGTCCGTTGGAGCGGCAAGCATTTCACCTTGCAGATCGCCGCCTGTAAGCCCGTAGGTGATGGTATCGCCCTGCCAGACCGTAGCGGCAGTTTCGATTAGAAGCGGGTTGTCGTGATTGAGAATTGCTACAGAATTAGGCGGCATTTCAGCAAGCAGTTCGCATTTGGCTTGCGCGATCGCGGCTCTCGATCCGAGCCGGCCGATATGAGCAGTTCCAACATTAGTAATCACGGCCACATTGGGACTGGCAATTTGGCTCAATAGCGCGATCTCTCCTGGCGCTCGCATTCCCATTTCAACCACAGCAAAGTCGTGATCAGCGCTTAGGTTTAGCAGCGTTTTCGGAACGCCAATTTCGTTGTTGTAGTTCGCTTGGGTTTTCAGTACGCGACCATATTGAGAAAGAACCGCCGCTAAGATTTCTTTGGTCGTCGTTTTTCCAACTGATCCGGTAATTGCGATAATTGGAATGTCGAACTGCTTGCGCCACCAGTGCCCTAAGGCTTGATACGCATTCAAGGTATCTTTAACTACGATTAGAGGGAGATCAGACGGCGGAAAAGCTTCGTCTACAATCGCCGCGATCGCGCCTTGTGAAATTGCGGTTTCAACAAAATCGTGTCCATCAAATTTCTCACCCCGCAACGCTAAGAACACATCTCCCGGTTGGACATTCCGGCTATCAGTCGTGATTCCGGTTGCTACACCTGCGCGATTGGATAAATTCTGAGTCGATGCACCGAGAACGGTAATAATCTGATCGAGAGACGCTTGAAACGGCATAGGGTGAGGAAAGAAAACTAGCTGCCTATTCTAAGCGTTTGCCACGCCATTTTCTAGAGGTGTCATGAAGCGATCCTGTGGAACTGGGCAAAGCCAATCGTGGCTAATCGAATTACGAAACCAATGGATTGCTCTGCTACAGAAGCTTTCCGTTAATTCCACCTCTGCAACCCCTGTATTTTCCGATCTGGTCAACGCCTATTCTGAGCCACACCGCTTCTATCACACTCTCGATCACATCCAGTCGGTTCTGCAATGGGTCGATCGCTTGCAGCCAAATGCTCACGATTTACCAGCCATTCAATTAGCGGTCTGGTTTCATGATGTTGTCTATGACACCCGATTGCAAGACAACGAGGAAATGAGCGCCGCTTACGCCGGCCAGGTATTGAGCGCTCTCGAAATTCCAAATTCCACAGTCGAAAGAGTCAGCCATCTGATCCTCGCGACAAAGCATCATGTTGTGGAACCGACAGATAGTGATGCTCAAATTTTGTTAGATGCTGACTTAGCAATTTTGGGTGCACCCCCAGTTCAGTACAAAGAATACGCTTCAGCGATTCGACAGGAATATGCTTGGGTTTCAGAGGTAGACTATCGAGTCGGGCGCTGTCGAGTGTTAGAGGCATTTTTAGAGCGCGCGCAACTTTATTTCACAGAGTTCATGGTTGAGGAATTGGATGAGATCGCCCGATCTAACCTCCAAACCGAAATTCAATCGCTCAAATGACCAAACTTTTCAATTTTGTAAGCGATCGCGCAAATTTCTGCTATTCTAGGTAAGGCTTAAGCGGATGTGGCGGAATTGGTATACGCGCACGCTTGAGGTGCGTGTGGCTTTGCCTTGCGAGTTCGAGTCTCGCCATCCGCATAACCTCAAAAAGGGTACATCGTTAACGATGTACCCTTTTTCATGACTCAAAATTCCGCTCTCTATACTTCAACAGGAATGGTCTGATTCACCTGTTGCGCAGCTTCGGTCTGTCCTTCCGCAGGTTTACGAGCAATCCAATACTTGCTCATAAAGTGTACCTGCGTCGAAATGTCCGTAAAACCTGCTTCCTGTAATCGTGCTTCCAAATTATCGGTGCTGTAGTGGCGGTAGTACGGCTCGTGGAACATCGCCGGGAAGTTTTCCATCAGAGGAGCCATTTCCGGTGAGTCGCTCACCTGAATCGAGTCGCAAATGACAAACGTGCCACCGGGCTTGACCACGCGGAAGCAATTGTTGATCACGTTCTGACGCGCTTGTGCGGGCAGTTCATGGAACAAAAAGACGCAGCTTACCGCATGGAAATAGTTGTCCACAAACGGTAATTCTTCCGCATTTGCCTGAACCAGTTGGGGCAACTCTCCAGGATTTTGTGACAGAAGCTGATTGGCTTTCCGCAAATAAGCAGGCGATAAATCTATTCCATAGAGCGACGCCTTCGGCAGCATTCCTCGAATATTCCTGAGCATCCGACCTGTACCGCAAGCAACGTCTAGAACCTTGATTTGAGTTGGAGGAACGTCCCGAAACGTCTGCAATCCTTCTTTCAAGGGAGCTAAGATACGCCGCCGCATCGGATCGGCGGCTCCGTTAAATAGGAGTTCGACCTGCAAATCGTATAAATTGGCTGACAGGTCGCTGAGATAGCCATTCGTCTGATGGTGGAAGTTTTGTAGGTAATAGCTGGGATACCCACGAGTCTCAACCGCCGTGTCAAACTCTTGGTGCTGCTTGTTTTGCACTCGCTGCCACATTGAAGGCATGTCGAGCCACACCACTGGATAGAAGCGGAAGAAGTCGTCCCAAGGGTTATCAAACAGAATGCTTTCTGGATAAACACCCTGCTCTGCATCTCGCCAGTCCGCTTCCACAATCTGGTTATAGCGTTGCTGAATCTGACCCAGAATCTCCGCTGAAACCGGAACCGTCTTGCTTTCTGCAGAAGGAGCGACAAGATTGGTCAATTGGATGCCCACGGCTTTGTGTGCCAAACCAAAAACGCTCTTGCCCTGCTGAAATGTTTGATACGCCAGTTTTGTTAACGTGTCAGGCATGGTTAAACTTTATTAAACTGAAACCCACTTACATCAATAATTGTAACGAATTTAATGAGAGCAGCATTGAGTTTCAGTAATTGATTCTTTAAAACATGAAAGAGCGATCGCGCCTCTACAAGATGCGATCGCTCCATCCAACCCATGAAACTGACTTAACGCAACGCTTAGCAGTCGTAGTACAGCATGAACTCGTAAGGATGAGGACGAATACTCATAGGAATCACCTCACGGTCGAGCTTGTAGCTAATCCAGCTTTCGATAAAGTCCTCAGTGAACACACCGCCTGAGGTCAAGTACGAATGATCCGTTTCGAGGTTCTTCAGAGCTTCAGCCAACGACCCCGGCGTAGACGGAACCTTCGCCAACTCTTCGGGGCTGAGTTCATAGATATCCACATCGAGCGGAGAACCCGGATCGATTTGATTCTTGATCCCATCAATACCCGCACACAACATTGCCGCAAACGCGAGGTAAGGATTAGACGTAGCATCAGGACAGCGAAACTCAAGCCGCTTCGCTTTAGGATTGGTACCCGAAAGCGGAATTCGGACAGACGCCGAACGGTTGCCCTGAGAATAGGCTAAGTTCACCGGAGCTTCAAATCCTGGAACCAGACGCTTGTAGGAGTTCGTGGTCGGATTGGTGAATGCCAACAAGGACGGGGCGTGCCTCAGAATGCCACCGATGTACCAGAGCGCCGTTTGGCTCAACCCGGCATACATATCGCCTGCAAACGTCGGCTCACCATTGTTCCAAATCGATTGGTGACAGTGCATTCCAGAGCCGTTATCCCCAAACACTGGCTTGGGCATGAAGGTAATGCTCTTACCATACTTCCGCGCCACATTTTTAATCACGTACTTGTAGGTCATCAGCCAGTCTGCGGCTTGCACCAACGTACCGAACTTGATGCCCAACTCGCACTGACCGCCCGTGGCAACTTCATGATGATGCTTCTCGATCGGCACGCCGCACTTCGCCATCGTCAGCAACATTTCAGACCGCATATCTTGCGAAGTGTCGGTCGGCGCAACCGGAAAGTACCCCTCTTTATTCCGAGGCTTGTAGCCCAAGTTGCCACCTGGCTCAGTCCGACCAGAGTTCCAAATTCCTTCAGAACTATCGACGTGATAGTAGCCTTCGTGCTGGTTTTGGTCATAGCGAACATCATCAAAGATGAAAAATTCAGCTTCAGGACCAAAGAACGCGGTATCGCCTAATCCGGTCGTTTTCAGGTAATCGATCGCTTTTTGGGCAATTGAGCGAGGGTCGCGACTGTAGGGTTGTCCGGTACGCGGTTCAATAATCGAGCAGACCATGCTCAGAGTCGGGTGTTCCATGAATGGATCAATCCAAGCAGTATCCGGATCTGGAACCATCGCCATATCCGACTCGTTGATCGACTTCCAACCGCGAATACTCGAACCATCAAAGGCAACACCTTCAGTGAAGCTACTTTCCTCGATCTGGCTCTTGTGTAATGTCAGATGCTGCCAAATTCCTGGGGTATCAATGAACTTGAGATCAATGAGTTCAATATTCTCATTATTAATCCATGCCAGGATGTCTTGCGGGGTCGCCATGAAATACTCCTTACTCGGTTCGTCTTGCTCAACTCTGAGCGCGTGGTTAGAAAAGTAGGCTTGGAAAGTTAAAAAGGTGTTTAGGTTAAGCCAATTTGACGATTAAACTTGAAAATCAATCAAACTTGAAAATCAAATTTAGCGATCAAACCGCTAACCTTACCCTGCAACCCTGTGAAGAGATTGACCCAAACAGTTTTTCCTTGCCTAAAACCTAGAATCGACTCGCAGAACACCGATTTTCCCGGAACGTCACTTCCGAGAATCGCGGTCTTTTGAAATCTAAGTTTCAACTGAACCATCGTAGAAAGAGGCTCACAGCGATTTTGTATCGCTTGTTACAAAACGCTTTGTGTTCTTTAGAATTAAACTTAAAGATTCAAGAATTACAAATGCTACAAGCTTCCCCGTCCATTCTTTTGTTGACCTATCACTGACTAAATTAAAAGAAATGTAACGATTTGCGAATAGAGGGCTACCCCAAAGGATACCGTCAAATATAGGTTCAGTGCCCCGTGGTAGACTTGAGCCTAAATCAGAAATTTATGCGCTTCGACAAGGTTCGATGAGGGCTGTGAGTCGACGTTGCCTTAGCTAAACACACAAGCTAAACACCTTTAGTTACAGGGATTGTTGGGAGAATAATTTCATGCGGGACGCAGTGACAAGCCTGATTAGAAACTATGACGTTACCGGTCGTTACCTCGATCGCAATGCCCTTGATAACCTGAAATCCTATTTTGATACTGGGATGGCGCGGGTTCAAGCGGCAACGGTAATCAACTCAAATGCGGCGGGAATTGTTCGGCAAGCGGGAAAACAACTCTTTGATGAACTCCCCGAACTGATTCGTGCCGGTGGAAATGCATATACAACTCGTCGTTATGCTGCTTGCCTGCGAGATATGGATTACTACCTCCGCTATGCCAGCTATGCGCTTGTAGCAGGCGATATGGATGTGTTAGATGAGCGAGTTTTAGAAGGCTTGCGCGAAACCTATAACTCGTTGGGTGTGCCGATTGGTCCGACCGTTCGCGGAATTCAAATCATGAAAGACATCGTGAAGGATCAGGTTGCGGCGGCAGGACTCACAAGCACAGGGTTCTTGGATCAGCCGTTTGATTACATGGCTCGCGAGTTAGGCGAGAACGACCTCTAGCGCTTGACCTGTAACTCATGTTTTCTAGCCATACGCCCTCACCTGTTAGAGAAAAATAGGTGGGGGCGTATTGTTGTGGCAATTCAAGGACTTGGCACTAGAGCGGGTTGGGCGAGATTCGGGAGGAGCGACGGATGGAGTCAGGGGTACGCAAGCGCGATCGCAGGTCACTTCCTCATTACTGCCTGCCAATCTGCTGAAAAGAAGGCGCAACGCTGAAGGAACCGCACACCCTTTATGTTCGGATGCAAGATGAGCATCTTGGTAGAGAGATGAGCATCTTGGTAAAGAGTTGTGGAACGCCAGTGCTAAGCTAGTTGAGATTGCCGAATCAGGACGTGCAGCAACAGCGTAAGCAATGTATTAGCAGAATGTAAATCGGAATGTGAATCAATACATTTTGCAAATCCACTCCGCGTCGTTGTGGAATTTATCTACAGTTTTGTTAGTCTCCTCACCCTGCCAACAATACTGCTATGACAAATCAAATTACCCTCGATTTTGATTTTCCTAAAGTCAGCGGCTCTTTGACCTCCTCCAACTTTAAAGTATCAAGAACCTTCTCATTTCAAATTCCTGACCCGACACCTCTAATCAATTCAGTAGAGAACTTTCTTAACGGTCTGCCTAACAGTGGTTCAATTTCATGGGACATCGATCTTGGAAACCTTGATCTAGATTGCACTCCTAGCCATTCTTCGCCCATCAGTGGGCTTGTTATTTTCGGAGACAGTCTTTCTGATCCGGGCAATCTTTTTAATCTCACCAGTCAGCAGGTTCCTCCTAGTCCTCCTTACTTTGACGGACGCTTCTCCAATGGCCCGATTTGGGCAGATTATCTCGCTCCTCGTTTGAACCTAGAGGAAGCTTCGGTTAGCAACTTTGCCTTTGCAGGCGCAAAAACTGGGCGGGACAATATCGCCAATGCTCTGTTTGGTTTGCCTGAGAGTTTGAATTTGCCCGGACTTCTTGATGAGGTGGATACCTTTGCCGCTACAACAGGAGCGAAAGGCGCTGACCCGAACGCGCTCTATGTTGTGTGGGCAGGCAGTAACGACCTATTGAATCTGCCGTCAGATCCGCAGGGATCTGCCACAGGAATTAGCGAGGCAGTGACGAATATTTCTAGCGCGATCGCAACGTTAGCTCAGTTAGGCGCAGAAAAAATCGTGGTTCCGAACTCGGTGAATTTGGGATTAGCCCCTTTTCCAAATCAAACTGGGGTTGCAGCGCAGGCAACTCAAGCCGGCATCGCATTTAATCAAGCGCTCGATCAAGCGTTGACAACCTTAGAACCTAGTCTTGGTGTAGATATTATTGAAGTCGATCTCTTTAGCATCTCTCAACAAATTGCAGCGGCTCCTGGAGAATTTGGATTTACCAACATTACCGATCCCTTGTTCCAGCAATCTAACCCAACGAATCCTGAAGGATACTTCTGGTGGGATCGGATTCATCCAACAACTCAGGTTCACAAACTCGTTGCCGATGCGTTTGAAACTGCGATCGCGCAATCGATCCCCGTCTCGAATGGACGAACAACCCAGGTTTCTCTGACCGATTCTTTAGTGGGTCGCGGGGGCAGCGCAAACCAAGCCCTTGTTGTGTCTACCTCTATCAATCGATTCGCGGAGAGTCCCCTTAACGGTTAGAGCATTGTTGTCTTCGGGATGCGCTTTGCGAATCGCATCCCCTCCACTAAAATAAGTAAGCCCGATCTAATTATTCATCAACAGCAATGGCAGAGACCCTATTTTTCAACGCTCTACGGGAAGCGATCGACGAAGAAATGGCAAAAGATCCCACCGTGCTAGTGATGGGAGAAGATGTCGGTCACTATGGCGGCTCCTACAAGGTGACGAAAGATCTGTACAAAAAATATGGGGATTTGCGTCTGCTCGATACGCCGATCGCAGAAAATAGCTTCACGGGAATGGCAGTCGGAGCCGCGATGACCGGATTGCGCCCGATCATTGAAGGCATGAACATGGGCTTTCTGCTGTTAGCGTTTAATCAAATCGCCAATAATGCGGGAATGTTACGCTATACCTCTGGCGGCAACTTCAGAATTCCGATGGTCATTCGAGGGCCGGGTGGGGTTGGCAGTCGGTTAGGAGCCGAGCATTCTCAGCGTCTAGAAGCCTATTTTCAAGCGGTTCCCGGTCTTAAGATTGTCGCGTGTTCGACCCCCCGCAATGCGAAAGGATTGCTCAAATCTGCAATTCGCGATAACAATCCAGTGCTGTTTTTTGAGCACGTATTGCTCTACAACCTCAAAGAAACCTTGCCCGAAGGCGAATATTATTTGCCGCTCGACAAGGCAGAAATCGTTCGCCCTGGAAAGGATGTCACGATTTTGACCTATTCTCGGATGCGCTATCACGTTCTACAGGCGCTCAAAACGCTTGAGCCTGAAGGATTTGATCCCGAAGTGATTGATTTAATTTCGCTCAAGCCGCTCGACTTTGAGACGATTGGCGAGTCGATTCGCAAAACCCATCGTGTCATTGTGGTGGAAGAATGCATGAGAACGGGCGGCATTGGTGCAGAACTGACGGCCTCGATCAACGATCGCTTTTTTGATGAACTCGATGCTCCGGTGTTGCGAATGTCGTCTCAAGATATTCCGACGCCTTACAACGGCACATTGGAGAGTTTAACGATCGTTCAACCTCAGCAAATTGTGGAAGCCGTGCGAAACATGGTCGCGGTCAAGGTTTAATAGCGACTATTCCAGTGCATTGATACGGCTTGTCCCGGCGCGTTCGATTTTGTCTCATCGTCGATCGCTTTGACGACGTGCCGATAAATATCTTCTGCTTGCTGAGGCGAGTTACCAATGCTGGTGAGTCCTAACTTGCCAAACTCTGACAGGCAGCCCATCAGGTGAAACACGGTTCCCGTCTCGGTGCTGGTGTCAAAGTGAAGCTGATGGTGCGCGATGATGTCCATTAGGTCATTGGGCAGCAGACCCTGGTATTGCGGCTTCTGTAAATTGTCGGTTGCCATGTAATATTTAGCCCGTCCTTGTTGACTATAGAACGAGCCGCTAGAGAGGTCATAGCGCCCATTGGTGAGAAACTTTAGCGTCATGAAGGGGTGAGTTGTGCCGCCTTTTCGCAGGTTAATCTCGATCGCATGAAACTCCCATTCCCCAGATGGCTGATGCACGGCGATGAAATCGACTCCAAAGCGCTCTAGTGCACCTTTTTCAGCCAGGACTCGTCCCACTTTCAGGCTCAAATCTTGAATCGTTAATCGATAGACTTCATCGGCAGGAAAGCGACAGCCCAGATAGATTTGTCCACTCGGCCCGCCTAAAATCTGATCGTGCGTCGAGAGAATTTCGATGTTGCCACTAGGGGTAATTCGACCTTGGACGCTGGGCGACAGTTTTGTTTCGCCTTCAATAAACGCTTCCCCGATCGCGCCGAGTTCTGGAATGCGACTGCCGTAGTTCTCCCACGTTTCCGCTTTTGACTCAAATTTGAGATCGACAAAGCGATCGTAAATTTGAGTGACGCGCTGAGCATGAGTTGTCGCGCCGGGTCTATATTCGGCTAAGGGACGCAGATCCAATAGAGCATTGCCTTCTCCTGAAAAGCCTTCATTGAGCTTTACCACCACGCGTTGCAAATCGGATTGGCGTTCCCAAAGCTCGGCGATCGCGACGGCTAAATCTTTTTCATTCCACATCAATGGCGTACCGTCAGGGTGCGGCACTCCAGCTTCAGCAAAAATTTGCCGACTGCCGCTCTTTGTGCCCCAGATCAGGAGTTCTGGATCGAGCGCGTAGAGCGGAATACCAAGCTGCACCGAAAGGTCGCGCTCGGTTGTCGTGGAGTTGTAGCAAATCATATAGGCGCGATCGGGATTCACGGCTTGGCGAATCCGCTCTAGCAGTCGCGGACGATCGAGAATCTTTTGGCTGAGGGTTTGGAGAGACGAATCGTACGTAGAGAGCAAGAGTAAGCGATCGCGGGCATGGGAGAACGGAATCCCTGGCAAAAGCTGTAGATAATAATCGATGACGCTGGGATGAAGCGGTTGCGAGGTGACAAAAACGAGACGGGTGCGAGGATTTCGCAAGCGAATCAGCGAAAATAGAAGACGCTCTTCGTAGTGAAAGAAGCCTTCAATCTTTAAAAGCTCGCGCTGATCCACACTAATCGAGGGAACAACAACGATATCAGCGTCGTACATCTCAAACTCTTCAACGCTGCTCCAGCGATCGCGCAATTGAGCCTGCAACTGCCGAAAGCGCTCTGAAACATTGGATTCCATACCCTAATCACCTGCCAACGCCGGATACTGTCATCATACATACTCCCAGGAGATTAGCAATACAGGCGAAAGAGAGATTTTAAGCAGTCGTAAAATGTAGTAACTATAAAGATAAGACACATGGAGAAGTCAAAATTAAGAAAACAATTGATTGAGCAACGCAAGCTAATTTCTCAACAGGAATGGAATGATAAAAGTCAACAAATTTGTAAACATTTAGAAGAATCAAATTTGACTCGACAGGCAAACGTGATCCTGTCTTATTTTAGTTTCAGACGAGAGCCAGATTTGAGTTCGTTAACAGCGTCACTTCGGTCTAAGTCTTGGGGGTTTCCCCGCACGGTTGGTCAGTCTCTTGAGTGGCATCGCTATTCACCCGATATGCCGCTAAACAAGGGAGCGTATGGCATCCTAGAACCTCCTGCAGATGCTCCCAGCTTGAGCGCTCAAGAGGTGGACTTGATTTTGGTTCCGTGTGTGGGGTGCGATCGCAGAGGCTTTCGTCTCGGCTATGGCGGCGGCTATTATGATCGTCTGTTTAGTCGTTCAGACTGGGCAAATAAGCTTGCGATCAGCGTTGTGTTTGATTATGCAATTGTGAATGAATTGGCGATCGATCCGTGGGATAAACCTCTAACCGGAATCTGTACAGAATTAGGGATAGAGATTTTCCGCGATATTTAATGGTTTCATCACCATCGCTCACAGCATTTAACGGAATGCTCTAGCGGTCGATAGAAACACTACTTAATCTCAAAATCGACCGGAAGCCGGAGATAGACATTCTGCGGATCATTCATCGATCGCAGCGATTTAAGATTCTGCTGAAATGTTTCAACAGTTTGTGCGAACGGATCATCTACTTTCGGCGCGCCACTTCTAAGACTCGAACCGACCAAGCGCTTCAACAGTTGCTCTTCAAATGTGCGAGATTTTGGATACTCTTCCACCCGCCAATTGTCTAACTTAGCTCGTTTTGCCGCATCCCGAATTGCATCTTCCATGCCTCCCAACTCATCGACCAAGCCCAGCGACTTTGCTTTCACACCAGACCACACCCGCCCTTGCGCAATGTCTGCCACTTTCGCTTTGTCGAGCTTGCGAGACTGGGAGACTTTGGTAAGAAACTGATCGTAAATTTGATTCACCGACGACTGAATTACATTTAGCTCTTCGGGAGTTTTGGGACGGGAAATCGTTTGAGTATCGGCAAAGCGTCCCGTTTTCACCGAATCCCACGTCACCCCATTTTGGTTTGCCAGCTTTTGCACATTGAGCGCCTGCCCAAACACGCCAATCGATCCCGTGATCGTATTCGGTTCCGCATAGATGCGATCGCTATAGGTCGAAATCCAATAGCCTCCAGACGCAGCTAAATTGCCCATCGAAACCACAAGCGGTTTTGCCTTGCGGGTGAGAATCACCTCTCGCTGAATCACATCGGATGCGGTGGCACTGCCGCCCGGACTATTGACGCGCAACACGACCGCTTTCACATCGTCATCTAAGCGCAAATCTCGCAGTTGACGGGCAATGCGATCTCCGCCTGCATTGCCCGTGCTGCCCTGCCCGTTGACAATTTGACCGTCTACATAAACGATGGCGATCTGATCTCCTTTTTTCGTTTTCTTCTCTTCTACCACCCGCGCATAGCTCTTTAAGTCCATTTGGCGAAAGGATTTGTTCTCGGAGTCTTCGCCTGTTAACTGTTTGAGTTGGGCGCTCATCTCGTCGGCATACATGATCCGATCGACGAGTTTGCGATCGCGCGCTTGTGTGGCGGTCAAAAACCCAGCACTGTCGACAATATTCTGAAGTTGCGCTGGTTTTAGATTGCGAGATCTGCTCGTTGTGGTAATGAAGTCGCCCCACAGATCGTTGAGCCACCGTTGCGTCTGTTCGCGATCGGCAGGACTGCGGTTAGCGCGTAAAAACGGCTCGACTGCCGATTTGTACTTTCCGACGCGCGTCACTTGAACGCCGACTCCGTACTTCTGCAACGCTTCGGCAAAAAAGACAGCTTCCGCGCTAAACCCATTGATTTCTAGATTTCCGATTGGATTAACTGCAATCTGATCCGCGATCGAGGCCAAATAATATTCCCGCTCTTTCCAATCCAACCCGTAGGCGTAGATCTTCTTGCCAGACGCTTTGAACCGCTCCAAGGCTTTTCGGACTTCTTTGAGCGTGGCCAATCCAGTCGCAGACGAACCATCTCCATCGTAGAGATAGAGCCCAGTAATGCGCTGATCTTTAGCGGCAGCCTCGATCGTATCAAGGACGGTTCTAAGGGCGATGTTATCCTCGATGTCGTTGCCCGCTAGAGCACCGCTCAAGACTTCACGCGTGCTGGAGCTTGCAGGCGCATCGGTGATGGTTTGCGACACGTCAAACACCACGATTGAGCGGTCTTTCACAGTAGGGGCAGAATCTCGCGATGTTACAGATGCCACGATGACCAGCAGCAGTAGGCTCCCTACGCTGATGCCCATGAAGATGAAGAGACCGAGAATGGTAGCTAGGATCTGTTTGAGGAAGTCGCGCATAGAGAATCAACGAGGGATGAAGAGTGAGGGATGAAGAACTAATCAGAATGAGAACGGGCTGAATGTTTTCTCATGCTAATGGTTGTTTCAGAGGACTGTGTTAAATTCTAATTTCGCTTTTGAAAGAGTAATTCTACAGTAGTAATTGATTAATCGCTCATCCCTCTAACATAATTCCCCGATCGCTACATTCTCTTTGTTAATGCGTCTGATTGCTTGAGTTGCGTTAGGTTTGCGGTTCCGGTGCAAAACAGAACGGTGGTGATTTCTGCTTTAAGAATCTCGACTAAGGTGTGAAGGGCATCTTCTGACTCGTTGGCAGCTTGCAAGAGTGGGAGCGCTAACCCGGCTAAATCGGCTCCAAGCGCGATCGCTTTGGCAATGTCCAACCCATTTCGCAGGCCGCCGGATGCAATCAGAGGAATGGAAGGATTGGTGTGCCGCAATTCAGTGATGCAGTCTGCGGTGGGGATGCCCCAATCGGCAAAGGTTGCGCCTAATCGTCGTTGTTTGCTGTCCTGCGCTCGTCCGCCTTCGACTTTTGCCCATGATGTGCCGCCTGCTCCCGCAACATCGATCGCGGCAACTCCAGCGCTGATGAGTTTGTCTGCCATGACGGCCGAAATGCCATTCCCGACTTCTTTGGCGATGACTGGAATCGGTAGGACATCACAAACGATCGCGATCTTATCGAGCAGGCCCCGGAAATTTGTATCGCCACCGGTTTGAACGGCTTCTTGTAAGGGATTGAGATGCAGAATCAGGGCATCCGCTTCTAGAAGTTCGACAGCTTTGAAACATTCGTCGATGCCGTAACGGTAATTGAGTTGAACGGCTCCGAGATTGGCAAATAACAACGCATCGGGCGCGATCGCACGGATCTGAAAACTGTCTGCCACAGATGGATTCTCAATCGCGACGCGCTGAGAACCGACGCCCATAGCCAAGTTGTACTGCTGCGCGATCGCGGCTAACCGATAATTAATCGTCTTGGCAAGTTCGGTTCCGCCGGTCATGGAGGAAATTAGAATCGGGGCGGCTAAAGATCGGTTCAAAAAGGTCGTGCTGATATCGATCTCGTCTCGATTCAATTCGGGTAGACAGGTGTGGGTAAAGTGATACGCTTCTAACCCACTGGTGGTTTCTCGAAATTGAACGTCATCTTCGAGGCAGACTTTCAAGTGATCGGCTTTGCGAGACTGCGTTTCGTTCGCGTTGCTCTGAGTTTCATCTGCTCTGCTCATTAATGGATTCAGCATAAGATTCTGAGGGGTCTATCCTTTGACAAGTTCAACGCCGTCGCGTCCGTCTGTAGCCTGTAGATACACTTTAATCATTTCTTCTTTGGCAGTGGGGAGTTGTTTACCGATGAAGTCTGGATGAATGGGCAGTTCTCGATGTCCGCGATCGACAAGTACGGCTAAACGAATCACTTCTGGTCTGCCATAGTCGTTCACTGCATCTAAGGCAGCCCGAATGGTTCGCCCTTTGTAGATCACATCATCCACTAACACCACGGTTTTTCCGGTGAGATCAAACGGAATGTCTGTTTTTTCGGGCGTTCGCACGGCAATCGTGTCTAAGTCGTCTCGGTAAAACGTGATGTCGATCGCACCGAGGGGGACGCTAATTTTTTCTAGCAAGTTGATCTGATCGGCAAGCACGTTTGCTAGGGGGACACCCCTGGTATAGATTCCCAATAGTACCAGTTTAGATAAATCGCCTGAGCGTTCGACAATTTGTGAGGCTAGGCGGTTAACGGTACGGCGGACTTCTTCACTAGATAAGATTTCAATGTGTTCGAGAGGCATAGCAGCAGGATAGAGAGGTGAAAGGCGCTAACGTACAGAGTACAAGGGAATCGAGAGATAGATCTGCGACTGTTGATAGACAAAGGGTGGCTCGTTGATGTGGAGTAATGACTTAAATGCATCAGCGATCCTTCGGAGTTTGCAAAGCGATCATTGATCAAATAGGAGTATTCCTAAATTAAATAGGAGTATTCCTAAATTAAATAGCAGCGATCCTTCGGAGCTTGCAAAGCAATCGCTGATTAAATAGGAACGTTTCTAGATTAAACAGGAACGATCGCGCTCTAAAACAGAAACGTTCCTTGATCAAATAGAAACGTTCCTTGATCAAATAGAAACATTCCCAAATCAAATAGGAACGTTCCTTGATCAAATAGGAGTAATTGCAGTTCAAACAGGAGCATTCCTTGATCAAATAGAAACATTCCCAAATCAATAGGAACGTTCCTTGATCAAATAGAAATGCTGAGGCTTTGGGGAGAAACTTTGATTCTTGATATGGAAGAGAAGTAGAACCCTTTGACATTCTTCCTATGCCAAAACCCATCTCTGTCCTAGAGTATAGGCATAAGCGAGGAAAAAGAACGATAACCTGAACACCTAAATCGTCCCATCCAAGGTGCGATCGCTTGCAAGCTCCAGAGGATCGTTCTTATGAATCCAGCCTCTCCATCTACGCACTAATCTTTCTGCTTCAGTCCTCAAATCGCTCCACCTGAAGCACAAATCCTGGCAACACCGCCTCACCCAATAGCTCCGTCGGCAGCGATCGTACTTCCGTTGCCTCTCCTTGTCTGTAAATCTCCACCTGCTGATCCTGCGGATTAAACAACCATCCCAACCGCACCCCACTGTCTAGATACTCCCCCATCTTCGATCGCAGCAACTCTAACGAATCAGTGCGCGATCGTAACTCCAGAACGAAGTCTGGGGCAATCGGAGGAAACTTTGCTCGTTGCTCTGGCGTTAGTGCAGTCCACCGCGACAACTCTACCCAAGCCGCATCGGGAGAACGGTCTCCACCACCCGGCAACTTAAAAATCGTTGACGAGCTAAATACTTTTCCAAGCTTCGTTTGGCGATTCCAATTGCCTAAATCAATCCCAAACTCCATTTCACGATTACCACTAGAGCCACCTACGGGGGACATCAGAATTAGTTCTCCTTGACGTGTGCGCTCAACTTGCAAATCGGGGTTGCTAATACAAAGCTGATAGAACTGTTCATCCGTAAACTGGACAGTTCTGAGATTAAGAGTGAGCGGTTCAGACAACATCGGGAGTTACCTTAATGACTAACGCTTTACCTGCAATTCTGCCATAAACGCCCAATCCCTAAGCGACTCCCTTGAATACCATCGATCGCAGAATGACCCGTTGCTGTTAATTTTTCAATCCGCTTTCCAGAGAAACCGATGCAATTGTTGACCGATCGCGTTCAACGAAAAACACTGTTCTGCCCGATCGCGGGCTTGCTGACTCAGCCGAAGGCGTAACGTCTGATCATCTAACACTCGCCCGATCGCGTCTGCTAACGCGGGTGCATCATCACAAGGCACCATCAATCCGCCCATTTCTTCGCTCCCTAAAATATCAGGAACACCAGGAGCGCGGGTCACAACCACGGGCAAACCGCAAGCCATCGCCTCGATTGGGGCAACCGGAAATCCTTCATGTCGAGAAGCCAGGGTATATAAATCAGCCGCAGAGAGATACTGCTGCATCAAGGCGCGATCGCGCACATATTTATCAATCCAGAGAATGCCGCGCAGGGATTGGGCCGCAATCAGTTGGCGGAGTTGCTCTGCATCGCTGCCGGTGCCGACTAAGAGGAGCCGCAACTCCCGATCGGGGCGATCGCGACAAATTTGCTCCCATGCTGCCATCAGAATGTCGAGTCCTTTGCGATGAATATCAATGCGTCCGTGACAGACGACAACCTGAGCATCAAGCGGGATTCCGAGAGCAGCGCGTGTCTGATTGCGATTGGCTTTGTCCGAAGGATCGTGCGATCGCCAACTCATCACATCGATCGGGTTAAAGATTTGCGCCACTTTAGACGCTGGAACCCCATAGCGAGACTGAACTCGCTGAATTTCTGTTTCAGTAGCGATGATTAGCCCTGCACATCGCTGAATCGTCGCGGATCGAAAGAATCGTTCTAGCCGACTAAGCTGAAAGTCACCGCCCTGAAACGTCGCAAACACACGCAACCCAATTTGTTGCCCTAGAAGTACACAAGCATCAAATCGAGCATACTCATATTCTTGACACAGAATGACTCGACAATTCTCGCGCTTCAACTCACGGGCAAGAGCAAAGAGCGGGGTTGCCAGGTAAGGCGTAATATCTTTGAGTAACTGAAACGCGGGACGACGAAAGCGATCGATCTGACCAAATGTGTCCTCCACTGTCCATCCGTAAGGATTTTGCATCAACCGACGCGGCATCGCGTGAATCTTGGGAGCCGGAAGAATGCAGATTGTAGTGCCCGTTGGTTTGTGAACATACTGCTCTGGTGCATTCACACGATTGGAGATGCAAAACAAGACCGATCTGACACCCACCCGTTTAAGCGCCTCGACGTAGCCAAACATCCACCCTCCAGTCATCTCGTTGCAGAATGCCTCAAAAGAGACATCAATGCTGTCGAGAAAGTCCTCAATGAGGTCGCCCCAGGGTAAGAGCGCAATGGATGGAAGGGAAGGGTTTGATACCATTTTGGATTGCAGACCGTTGGTAGAGTTAGGGTTCTAGGAACAGACCTTCCATTCAGGGATGCTGCAACATGTTAAAACACGGTTTAACTGGTGCCTAAGGACGCTTGCTTCTCAGTTTCTCGCAGTCCGGTTTCTGTTGGTTTTTGCCACGCTGATGCGGTTTCCGTGCCCTGTGACTCAGGGCGATGCAGCGCGTAACTAAGCCAGATAACAGGACTCAGCACCATGAAAAGCGATCGCCGCACCCGATTCGGTAGTTTTGAAAAAGCAACATCATGCCCCACAACCGTAATCGGATTGATAAAGGTCGCCGCCTTCTGATAAGGCAATTCGATTAACTGCTCTAAATCGGCTAGGGTATAGCCCCGTCTGACGTGTCCCCACTCTGCCATTACGTCTGCTTCAGCCGGACAGATTGGCTTCATGATGGCGTAGTAAGGGAAGCGCCAGTTTTCATTGGGAGTGCTGACCAGAAGAAACCCATTGGGTCGCAACACTCGAAAGGCTTCCGCGATCGCAGTTTTGTGATCTGGAATATGTTCCAGCACATCGAACATCGTTACGGCGTCAAAGGTTTGATCCTCAAACGGCAGAGCGGTGGCATCTCCGCAAATAAAGCGAACTTGCGCCTGTTGATTGCAAGGCGCAGTGGCAAATTGGGGATCAAAATCTAAATTGGTGATGTGCGACCGGGGATAAAGCAATGCCGTCAACCCGCCTTGACCACCGCCAACTTCCAGAATGTCTTTAAACGGCAAGTCGGGCGCAACCCGATGAATTGCCCGCATTTTTTCACGGTAGAAGAATCCTTGAGTTAAGGGATTGGGAAACGGATTCCGAGATAAAAATTCTGGTAAGGACTGTTTGTACATCATTCGTCTCGCTATGAGTTTAGTTTGTTCCTAATGGGCAAAAGCTTTTCCGAGGAATTACTTTGTATGCTGTCTCTAGAGATATCAACTCCATAATTCAAACTTTCTAATTTGCGTTGACGATTTTGCAAGTAGAACTTAACACCAGCGAAACAGCCCCTGATCTCTGCCATAAGAACTTCAGCAGGAGGCTGATTGCGTTTTAGAATTCGCGATAGCGTTCTTCTCAAGTAATATCTAGGCAGTGCCACTCCCAAACGGCGCAAGTTTCCCCAATGTTGGTACCGCTCAAACTGAATCAGAAGTGCGGCAACGTGTCCTCGCATATACTGATACATCTGCTGTTTAAGACTCGCTTGATCAGCACGGTGAGTGTGAAACACTGCCGCCTTTGGCTCATATCGACAACAGCCCCCTTCGGCTAAGATGCGATACCACAGTTCGGAGTCTTCGCTGCATCCAGACCGGCCTGCACCCAGGCGTTCATCAAACTCACCCACCTGCTCAAAGACGCTGCGACGAAATGCCATATTCGCGCCTGCGCCTATTTTCCAAACCGGAACGCCTCGTGGCTTCATCGTTTGGAAGAACGACGAATCAAACATCTTGGTGCGATAGCCTTGACCAAATCCTCCAAAGCCTTTTTCAAAGACGACTTGCGATTCAGTTTCGAGTTGAGTGGGCAACACCAATCCTGTCACTGCCAGGACGTCAGCTTCGTAGAATGCCTGTTGAAGCCGCGCTGCCCACTGTGGATGCACTACCACATCATCATCAGTAAACGCAAGAATGCTGCCGTGACTTTCGCGGATGCCTCGATTGCGGGCAGCACTTAACCCCGCTCGCGGCTCTTTCACATAGCGAATATTCGGCATCTGAGAAACGATCTGATAAGTCGCGTCTGAACGAGGCGCATTGTCTACGACTAGGATTTCTAGCGGCGGCGGATTGAGAGATTGCAGCGATCGCAGACACTCTTTGAGTGCATCGGGGCGATCGCGGGTACAAACAATCACCGAAACGGAAGAGTCTGTCGGAAGGGTTTCGGTCTGAGAGCGCAGTAACCTGAGCGGTTTCTCTAGCGCCAACACATCAGCTAAGTCAGGCGAAACGGCTGGGGCTGGATGGCTCGAGACAATGGGTAATTCTCCTTGAAAGCCCGTTTTGAGCAGATGGCACCCGATCGCAGGCGCAATGGTTTGCAAGATCAAGTTCGTCAATTGCGAGGCTGGCATCGGCAACTGAGCCATTTCAAGCTCTAGATGACCGAGCGGAATATTTGCCCAAAACACCACGAGATAAAGCCCCTGATAGTCAGAATTAACGAACAATTCAGGAACCTCTTCACTCAGATCGAGGTGCAAAACCTGCCAAGGCTTAAACGAGTTCACGAGTATTGCCTCCTGATTTGCTCAATGCGTTGCTGCGATCGCCCATACTCTCCTAGCAAGCCAACAATGCCGCCCCACAACTCTGCCAAAATCATCTCTGATGGTAGAGAATGACGACCCATCAGGCTTTTCAGGAGTTGCTTCCCTTGATCTTTAAACCACCACTGCACAAGCCGACGAAACTGACTTCGTTGGGCGCGATCGCTCTGGTAGGACTTCGTCACAAATGCCATGAAACCTAGCCCCCACGTCCAGTATTGACGACGCAGCTTTTCGTATTCTTGGCGATGTTGATGGTAAACGAGATACTGCGGCTCATAAACAAACGCATTGCCCGATCGAATAATGCGATAAAACATATCTAAATCACCGCCACCTGGAAGCGGCGCACCCGTGTCTAAGGCATCATCGAATCCGCCTAGTTTGAGAAGAACGTCGCGCCGAAACGTCATATTGCACCCTGCACCAAAGATACCTGCCCCACAAGGATAGAGAGGATTACTCGGCAAAACCTGACCATAGCGAATTTTCTCGAATCCACGACCAAACCCGCCTCGACGTTCAAATAAAATCTGCGCGTCGGTTTCTAGCTCGTAGGGCAGAACTAGCCCTGTACACGCCGCCGCATCTGGATTTTCTGCCCAAGCCGTCATTAGTCCTTTAAGCCACTGACGATCGACGACAACATCGTCATCTAAAAACGCTAGAAGTTCTGTGTTAGCTTCTTTGAGCGCACGATTTCGAGCAAAATTTAGACCAGGTTTTGGCTCTTGCACATATCGCACAGTGGGTAGATCAGCCACGAGAGTTTGAGTGCGATCGTCAGACGGCGCATTATCAATCACCACAATTTCAAAGGCATCGGGCGACTGCAATTGCAATAGAGAATTGAGACAACGAGCCACGTTATCGGGACGATCTTTGGTGCAAATCGCAACCGTTAAAGACGGAAATCGAGCATTCATTGGGGCAACCCATTCGTCTCGAATTGCCTCTTGCAGCAGTTTAGCGCTCAGTTTTTCGGCAATCCATTGAGCGATCGTGTCTGGCTCGATCTGGCAATTGGTTGAAGGCTGCATTAAAAACCCGATCGGCTGATCCTGCCGACGGACAATCAGCGCAACGCCCGTATCGCCCTCAGACAGCGTTAAGGTCGGTAACGGATGAGTGACTTCAATCTCGTGAATGGGATAAGGCATAAGATCTTAGACCTGAGTATTGCGATATTGCAGTTGGTAGAGTTTGGCAAATAAACCCCGATGGTCAAGCAACTGCTGAAGATTGCCTTGTTCGACGACTCGCCCCTCGTTCAGTACCACGATTTGATCTGCCTGCTCGATCGTTGAAAGTCGATGAGCAATGACAATGACGGTGCGATTTTGACTCAAGGTTCTGAGGGCTTCTTGAATTAAATCTTCAGCAATACTGTCGAGCGCGTTGGTCGCTTCATCCAAAATTAGAATCTCTGGATTGCGAACAATGGCCCGCGCTAAGGCAAGGCGTTGCCGCTGTCCACCCGACAACCGAATACCGCGATCGCCAACCTTGGTTTCGTAGCCATAGGGTAGTTGCACAATGAAGTCATGCGCATTCGCGAGTTGAGCAGCAGCAATCACTTCGTCATCCGTTGCTTCTAATCGCCCATAGGCGATGTTTTCGCGAATCGTGGTGCTAAACAGATAGATGTCTTGACTGACAATGGCAATCCGACTGCGCCACGAATCGAGATCTAACTCCCGCAGCGGAGTGCGATCGATATAAATTTCTCCGGCAGTTGGATCAGACAATCGACACAGCAAGTTGATCAACGTTGATTTGCCTGCGCCTGAAGGCCCAACCAACGCCGTCGTTTTCCCTTTTGGAATCCGAATTGAAATATCTTGAACCGCAGGCTGTTCTGACTCTAGATAGTGAAATGCGACCGATTCGAGCGCGATCGCACTCTGCAACCCTCTAAATTGCGTCTGACCCGATCGAATATAAGGTTTGTCGGTAGATGCCAGCATGGTGTTCACCTCTTCTACTGAACTCATGAGGCTCAGCAACGCCACTCGTGACCCGTCAATTTGTTTGACCTTGGGTTGCAGTCGGTACAGAATAAACACAAACGTTAGCAACGTGGGTAGGCTCGCCTGAGCGTTGCTTAGTCCAAAGACCAGAATCAGCAGCAGCAGCGCCGCAGACAGGACTTCTGACATCGGGCCCACCATGTTGCTCAGCACATCTAGCTGAAAAAAAACCCGACGAACTTGGTGTGATGCTGCATCAAATCGCCCTTGCTCATACCGCTCACGCCCAAACACCCGAATTAGACGCATTCCGCCCAGCCCTTCCCACATGCGGCCAAGGAGCGCTTTGTTGGCCTGCACCGCCTGATCTCCTAGAGATTTGACTTGCCGCGTCACCACTTGAATGAAAAGGGAAATCAGAACGATCACAACGGTCACAATCACGGTTAACTGCCAGGAGAGCAGCAACAGCAGCGTGGCAAACACCAGCACAGTACAGAGGTCAATGATCAAACCCACCAACACACTCAACGCCCGACTCGTCTGCCATGTTTCTGTAGCTAAGACGTTGAGAAATTTTCCTGACTCGTTGCGCTCTAGATAGCTATAGCTGACGCTCAAAAGCTGCCGAAAAATGCCTGATCGTAGTCGATGACTAATCTGTGAGTTGAGCCAAGAGAACATGGTCATGTTCCCATAGCTCAGACAAGACTTTACGACAATCAACCCAAAAATAAAGACTGAAATAATTAAGAAACGGTTTTCGGGTGCCACTCCCGAAAAGAGGCGATTTAGAACCTGTAGAAAAGCATTTCCGCTCCCCGATTGAGCATTGGGTTGATTCAGCCCTTGCAACAGCGGAATAAATAAACTAATGCCCAAGCCTTCTGAAAGAGAAGACAAAATTCCGAGGACTACAATGGTTGGAATTGCCCAAGGGTAAAGCTTTAGAAGAGGGAGGAGCGCTTTGATTGCCTCGATTGTTTTAAGCATTCAATGTTTCAGCAGGTACTTTAACTTAAACTCTTTAACTTAGACTCTATTAACTTGGACTCTATTAACTTGGACTATTGAACCGTTTCATACTCCTGCGATCGACATGACACTCCAAACGATCGCGCTCATCTTAACCAGCAAATTTTAGTGACTTGGACTCCTCTCATCCATTCACCCCGGATTTGATGCGAGGCTCAGATTGCTTCTGGCGTGTTAATTCTTGATTCAGTCGCATCACGGTTTGCCAGCGTCGCGAACACCAAATGTCATAGGGTTTCCAGACTAACCCTCGACGCCGCTCTGGGAGCATCACCAGGATTTCGTCGGATGCAATTTCGTCGGATGCGAGAGAAGGTTTAGATTGACGCTCAAACTGCCGTTTGAACTGTACCCAGGTTCGGTGATCCTTCCATACCAAAGTTGTGATTGGTTGAGCGAAAAGCTTCAGCGAGCCAAGGAAGAGCGCGCGATAAATTCCGGGTCGGAGGAGCAAAATTGGATCTGCGATCGCGCCTTGAAGCAGCCAGTGCAATGCAGTTCGATAATCTCCGCTCCCATAGCTGACACCCAGCAAATAGTTGTAGAAACCACTTCTTCCCCAATTGTGGACAGCCACTGGAATTTCAGGATGCCGCCGTTGGATTTCGTCCATCACTAAGTGGTAGGACTTCGCCATCGTCATACTGTTCGTCGTCATGCTGCTATCGTGATGGCGATAACCAATTAAGTATTCTGAGACAACTCGAAATTCGTAATGCTCAGCAATCCGGAGATACAAGTCCCAATCTTCACATCCTTGTGCCCCCTGTGCTAATAGGTGAGGGCTATAACCACCCACATGGTCGATGCAGCTTCGACGAATCAGAGGATTGCTAGCATGACCGAGGAAGTTAGAAAAGACAAGCGTCGTTAACACGTCGCCTTCTGGATTACCCAACCGCTCGACTGGATATCTGGCTACGATCGCTCCCTGGGCATTGATATAAACTGTCCAAGCATAGCTTAGTCCAACCGAGGCATCAGCCGATTCGAGACACTGGACTTGCTTTTCGAGCTTCCGAGGATACCAAATATCATCCGCATCAATTGGCGCGATGTATTTGCCGTGTGAATGCTGAATGGCAAGATTCCGAGCAGCTGCAACTCCTGCATTTGCCTGTTGAACGAGCTGAATGCGATCGTCTCGTTCAGCATACGATCGCACAATCTCGGCGGTGCGATCGCGTGATCCATCATCTACCACAATGATTTCAAACGTTTGATAGGTTTGCGCCAGAACAGAGTCAAGCGTTTGAGCAATAAACACTTCTGCGTTGTAAGCAGGAATAATCACTGAAACGAGTGGGGCGGAATCCATTCATCTCCTCCGTTGAGTCCATCTTCTGAGTAGGTTTTGGATTTGCAGCGTAACGTGGTAGAGCTGATCGAGATAAGCGGGTCGCTACATTCATGCCACTGCATACTCAACAATTTGACAGCCTATTTTCATCCCTCTGTGGCATAAGAAATATATCTTTGGTCGCGAGGGCGCACGCGATCTGTCACCTGTTTTGTAGCTCTTAAGGCATCCTTCGGACGGCTCTAGACCTACTCTTAGAGGGGTAACGGAGTACAAACATCCCTCCACCTCGTAGCCTTGCTATGATGCTTTCCCACGATCAACTTCTCGTATCATGAACCAGGTTTAGTGAGAATTTATCCATTTGCTGTTGAAGTTGCTGTAGCTCCTTGATTGATAAGCCTGCTGCAGGTTTTTCGGTAATAGACGATACATTATTTCCGTAGTGTTGTATCCCTGTGGTTGGACGATCTCATTGCATTGTTAGGCAACTGTTTTATTTCTTTATGGCGATGAGGGACTTAGGTAAGCAGAAAAACCTTTCAGTCAGAATATAAGCATCCTTAAATAGCTCCTGAAGCATCTCCTTGCTCAACAGACGGGCACTCTCTACAGTTCGTACTGCTTCATCAATTGATGTCGCCTTTCCCCAATGCCCCAGTTGAAAATGTGAAACCAGCCATATTTTATATTGGTTTGGGGAACCAGTGAAAGAATGGGGTCATGCAATGAGGTTCAATTGGAAACCAATAGTTCGGGGTTTGAACAAAGAGTTTTTGCGAAACTCTTGTGAGTTCTTTTGCAAATTGAATCATGCGTTCCCAATCACCAACATGCTCTAAAACAGAATTAGAATGCCCTATAGAGCTGATTTGACATCTTTACAATTAGAATTAAAGGAGTGATGCCCTTTCAATCGAGTGACGATGAGCTATTCGAGCAGCCTGACTGACGCAGAATGGGAGATCTTTGAACCCCTGTTGCTCGAAATCATACCCAAGAAAAAGCGAACCCGACGGAGCGATTGGAGCAAGCGAGAAATCTTTGATGGCATCCTCTATCAACTCAAAAATGGCTGCAACCGAGAAGATTTGCCCAAAGACTTTCCTCCCTATTCGACAGTTTATTGGCACTACAAACAGTGGCGTGATGCTGGAGTGTTCGAGGAGTTGATGCGAGTGCTGCATGAACAGGTGCGTGAACAAGTAAAAAAAAATCGGGCGTTGCATAATGGAGAGATGGATAAGGTGATTCTCTGCAGTGCCCGGAATG
>NZ_JCACCM010000092.1:0-28401 GCF_059501405.1 Myxacorys sp. | reverse complement strand
TGAAAGCCTCTTGTTGTCTGGCTTCGACTACTGCCTATTTCCGATTAAGTCTATTCAGACGCAACTGAAGTGAAAGGGTAGGAGAAGCTTTAGCCGTTCTAGCTCGGCAACCCTTTGGCTCTTGGGTGCTAGGAATCGTAGCATTAGGCTTGATTGCTTACAGCATTTATTCACTCATTGAAGCCCGGTATCGCCAGATTATACAGTGATACATGTCGTTATGAATAGAAATGAAGTTGATAACAGTATCAATACTGTCAACACAAACACCTGAAGAAACTAACAGAATTTTCAGGCAGAAATATTATTTAGTGATCAGTAAGTAACTAGTTACCATCATCGCTATCTCATTTGGAGTTTAGATTGCTCAGATTGATGTAATGCTTGTAGAACTCGCTCAGATTGCGCTTCAAATCGCTGCGACTAGTGGGTATGGGTTGTATACCATTTAGATCGGAGGTACGCTGCCTTTCCGCCGATCGTTCCAGTTGCTCCAAAGCATGGGTCGTATGAGAATCTTTTGCCTCAAATACCGTCTTCAAGCATTAAGGTTTGAGTGTTGTCGCCGTCCAAATTGTCCAAACATCGACCAGTAACAGCAGCATCGTCAACCCCAACAAGATGAAATACATCCAGGGCTGAGAGAGCGGTTTGACATCTCGCGTATCAATTCCTGTTTCTTTCTGCACGCGATCGACAAATCGAGAGAATCCAACCATCCGCATTGGTAAAAGATATCCTTCCCCCGATTGGGTCAGCAAGTAGTAGACCAACCCGCCCTGTCCGGTCGTGCGAGGTTTAAGCGCTTTCACATCTGACCACGCGAGTTGCCAACCTTTACGAAAAAACCGGGGAACCCAAATCGGGTAAGTCACTTGAATGCCCTCAGAATCGACAATCACTCGTTCGCTTAAGACGCCAAAGAGAATGAGTGCCCCGATCGCAATTCCAACCCACAGCCCGTTGGCTGGCACAGGTGCATCCGTCACGTCTGCCAAAAACGGGAGTGGCGTTGTCAGCACGACATAAAGGCTCAGCAGTGTAATGCGAATTAAAGGAGAAATCCGAAAAACAGTTTGTGTCGATTCTAAAGGCTTACTAACAGTCATGCAATTTCTGTAAATGAAGAATGGGCACTCATCGGACGGGTTGACCAAGCATTAATCCAAGTCAAAATTTTGTGATTCACTTCCTCCGGGCGCTCATCGTGAGGACAGTGCCCCGCATTGTCAACCTGGACGAGTTCCAGCTTCGAATTGAGCTTGACGCAATAAGCCGCCAGGTTTGGCGGTACAAACCGATCTTTTTGTCCCCAGAACAGCAGCAGTGGCATCTCCAACGTCGGCAGAATCGAGCGGGCTGTGTAATGAGTCGCTTTTGGAGAATTTACCATGGCTCGAAACGCTTTAGAAGCATCGCGATCGTAAGCAGGTATCGATAAAATCTCAATCAGTTCATCGGTGATTCCGCTCGGTGTGGCATAAGCTTGGTTTGCCCATGCTCGAACCACCGCTCGGCTCCGCAGCAATTTGAACAAGGGGTTAAAAATCAACGGAAGCGTGACAACCCGTTTGCCAGCAGCAGCGATCGGGCGCAAAGCAACCATGACCAACTGTACCCATTTCGGCGTATCTAACACCGAGGAATCGGGCAAATTTAACATCACAACGCCCTTCACCATGTCAGGATACGCCGCCGCAGCAGCGAGACACACGAGAGAGCCGATCGAATTACCAATCAGAACAACGGGTTCGTGGATAAAGGTTTGCCAGAAATCGTGGACTTGCTCAATCCACAGCGTCACATTGTAAGATGCGATCGCTTTTTCAGATGCCCCAAATCCGAGTAGATCTAACGCATACACCGGATGGTGCTGACTAAAGGCGGACAAGTTGTGTCGCCAATGCCCGATCGACGCCCCAAATCCATGCAGCAGCATCAGAGGTGGAGCCGTGTCTTGAGATTGAGATCGGATATAGGTATAACGCGTTTGCCAACCTCGCCAAACCCAATCGCGCTGATTTCCAATGCGCTGCTGCCAGTGTAGAGCGTCTGTCACAGTTGCCTTCGTCTTGCTAAAACCTGCTTTTTGATTGTAGACAAAGACGGGAGAGGATAGAGATGAGTAAAGAGGAGATCAGAGAGGATCAGATTTAGCTCCCAAGATAGACATTTCCACCTGAGGAAACCGTTACCACTAAGACTGAAGCCCTGTCTCCTCTAAGCCTTAAATCCTAATCCTATGACATTTAGCTTTTTCGATTTAATCTGGGTATTTTTCCTATTCTCTTCCCTTCAACCCCTATTTCAGCGCCGTCGGACTGAATCGCGTCGTCTCAGCTCACTCAAAGAGATTGAACGCCAGAGAAATAGCCGCGTTATTCTGCTTGTGCATCGTCAAGAATCGATTAGCCTACTGGGAATTCCCCTGTCGCGCTACATTACGATCGAAGACTCTGAGCAAGTGCTCCGGGCAATTCGCTTCACGCCTCCCGATGTGCCAATTGATTTAATTCTGCACACCCCCGGCGGACTGGTGCTGGCGACAGAGCAGATTGCACGGGCATTAATTCGGCATTCGGCAAAAGTGACGGTGTTTGTGCCTCACTATGCAATGAGCGGCGGAACCATGCTGGCATTAGCCGCAGACGAAATTATGATGGATGCCAATGCAGTACTAGGTCCAGTCGATCCGCAGCTAGGCAACTTTCCGGCTGCCAGCATTCTCAAGGTTGTAGAAGAGAAACCCATCAGCGAAATCGACGATCAGACCTTGATCATGGCAGATCTTTCCCGTAAGGCAATTAGACAGGTGCAGAGATTTGTACGGACGCTATTAAACGACTCGGTTCCAAAGCCGAAGGTGGCACCCGAAAAAATCGATGCCATTGTTGATGCCATCACAACAGGGCAGGTGACTCACGACTATCCGATTACGGTTGAGGAAGCAACAGAGATGGGTTTACCGATCACAGTTGGACTGCCAACCCAAATCTACGATTTGATGGAACTATACCCTCAGCCTCAAGGCGGGCGTCCTTCGGTGCAATACATTCCGATGCCCTACAGTGATCGTCGCCCTGTCCTTCCCGTACCGAAAGGCAGACCATTACCCGAAGGCGCAAGAGCCAGCGATCGCTAAATCTTTTGCAGAGCTATTGTCTTGAGCAGTAAGAGCGGTAAATCTACCGCTCTGTAAGGTTGAGAGGCACTCTATTAAACTGGTTACAGAAGTCTATTTGCTTCGATTTTTTAAGCGAAACTTCGCCTACCGATTTAGCGTCAAATAATTTATCCGTAATCTTCGGTAAATTGCTTGAGGATCAGGTTTGGTAGAAGTGATTAAACTTCTATAGTGCTATATTCGAGTTCACTGCGACTCCCGCTCACCTCTTAACTGATATGCGATCTGCTATGCGCCGCTTCTCAATTCGCTCCGTTACTCGTGTTTTTCTTCCTGCCAGCTTAGCTGCTGCGGTTGCCATTGTTGGTAGTTCGTTTAATCCGGCTAGCCGTTCAACCCTCGCGATCGCTCAAACTGGGCAGCCCTTAACGATTAAAGGCAATAGCACCGAAGCTAATGCCAGAACGGGTGTTGTCGTGGTCAAAGGGAATGTTCAGATTAGTTATCCGGCACGACAAATTCAGGCAACCTCGGCTCAAGCTGTGTACTTTAGCAAAGAGCGGCGCATTGTTTTGACCGGAGATGTGTACGTGCTGCAGCAAAGCAATAGTCTGCGAGGAGAGCAAATTACTTATCTTGTGGATGAGGGACGGTTTTTGGCATTACCTCAAGCGAATAAGCAAGTAGAAGCGATTTACATTGTTACCGAAACCCCCACGGCTCCGACTGCGCCTGCAACTCCAAACACACCTGCGATTCCTCGTCCTGCTCCAACGCCGTTTAATTCAAAGCCAGCCTTCTCTTCTCCCAATCGATAGTTTCGCCTGTTTTTCTCAGCTCATCTACGAGGTTTTAGGAGTTAGTTTTTGAGGATTGTATTAGAGAACATCCATAAGTCCTACGGCGCGAGAACGATTGTCAATCGCGTCAGTCTCTCGGTGGCGCAAGGAGAGGTGGTTGGGCTTTTGGGACCCAATGGCGCGGGTAAAACGACGACATTTTATATTGCAACGGGGTTGGAGAAGCCTGACAGTGGAAAAGTATGGCTTAATGATCTAGAAGTGACTCAGCTGCCGATCAACCAGCGTGCCCGATTGGGCATTGGTTATTTAGCGCAAGAAGCCAGCATTTTTCGTCAACTCAGCGTTCGCGACAACATTCTTTTAGTGTTAGAGCAGACCAAGGTTCCACAGTGGCAGTGGAACGATCGCTTAAACAGTCTCTTAAAAGAATTTCGGCTCGAAAAAGTGGCCTCGACTCTTGGTATCCAAGTTTCAGGCGGTGAACGACGACGAACAGAACTCGCAAGAGCGCTGGCAACAGGAATTGAGGGGCCAAAATTTTTGCTCTTGGACGAGCCATTTGCAGGAGTAGATCCGATCGCAGTGGCCGAAATTCAAGACATTGTGGCAGATCTGCGCGATCGCAAGATGGGAATTTTGATCACCGATCACAATGTCCGCGAAACCTTATCAATCACCGATCGAGCCTATATTATGCGTGATGGGCAAATTCTTGCCTCTGGTAACACCGAAGAACTCTACAATAATCCGTTAGTCCGCCAGTATTATTTGGGTGACGCCTTTCAGCCTTGACCGCTTCATCAGGACGTAACCATGTCTAGCCTTTCTAACACTCGTCCGGTACGGCGATCGCTGATCTCGGTTCTCGATCGCTACATCGCTAAGCAGTTTGCCGGTCCGTTTATTTTTGGGGTGGCAGCATTTTCGTCAATTTTGGTGTCGGTTGGCAGTGTGTTCGACCTGATTCGGAAGATGACCGAGTTGGGGCTGCCGTTTGCGATCGCGGGGCGCGTGTTTCTCCTGCAACTGCCAGAATTCGTCAGTTTGTCCTTTCCAATGGCAACGCTGCTCTCGACGCTGATGGTGTACACGCGCCTCTCGACGGACAGCGAGCTGATTGCGCTGCGGAGTGCCGGAATTAGTGTTTATCGGTTGATTGCTCCCGCGATCGTGCTGAGTTTACTCGTGACAGCGCTGACGTTTGGTTTTAATGAAGGGATCGTTCCGGCGGCGAAGTATCAAGCGGGGGTCACGCTCGAAAGTGCTCTGAAGCAGGATAAACCGAGGTTTCAAGAACGGAATATTCGCTTTGAGCAGATGAGAAATGTGAAGCAGCCGGATGGCAGCAAAGCGCAGATGCTAGAGCGGCTTTTCTATGCGCGAGAGTTTGACGGGCAACGTATGAAGGGCTTGACGGTTCTCGATTTTTCTCAAGTGGGCTTAAATCAAATCGTGACGTCAAACTCTGCGGTTTGGAATGGAAAGCAGAGTACGTGGGATTTCTTTGACGGTACGATTTATATCGTTGCCCCGGACGGGTCGTATCGCAATATTTTGCGATTTGATCAGCAGCAGATTCAGCTTCCTCGAACACCGTTAGATCTGGCGAACCGAAAACAGGATTCGGCAGAGATGAATATTCAGGAGGTGCGAGATTACCTCCAGATCGTCAAGCAAAGCGGAGATGAACGGCGAATTCGTAAATTGGAGCTACGAATTCAGCAGAAGTTTGCGTTTCCGTTTGTCTGTCTAGTGTTTGGGCTAACGGGGGCAACGCTCGGCATTCGGCCTCAGCGAGCCGGGAAAGGCACGAGTTTTGCAATCAGCGTGATTATTATTTTTACGTATTATTTGCTGTCGTTTATCTGCGATTCGTTGGGACAACTAGAGGTACTTACTCCAACGATCGCGGCTTGGTTGCCGACGATACTAGGGTTGTCGGTCGGCTCAGTCTTGTTAGCTAGAGCGGCGAGATAAGGCTTCACCTGCGATCGCGTAGCGACTCACCGATGAGCAGCGCCAATTGGGGCGCGATCTCATCAAAAGTTAAGTTTTAGATGCGATCGATCGCTCTGATTCGCTCACCCTTGAAATTGACATTAACCTCTGCTCCTCGCTGCCTTCTGTGTGCTTCATTTCTGTCGCGGGAACACTGGGTTCCATCAGAGGTGCTACAGGGAGTCGAGTGTGAGACATTTTCAACCGTTTGCGATCGGTTACAGTGCGGTGAACGCGCTGGGCTTGGGACAAGCGTGCCGATTGGTGTATCGAGACGAAGCCATTATTCAACAGGAAACGCGATCGTGGGGATTTAATCGCCTACGGTTTTTCGATTGTGGAGCAACCCAAGCATTTATGCTGGCCAGCCACGATTTGATTGTCCTCACGTTTCGAGGAACCCAATTGCGATGCCGTTACGACTGGCTCACCGATCTCAAACTTCAACTCATTTCTGGCTGTAGCGGCAACGTGCATCGTGGCTTTTCCGAAGCGCTAGACTGCATCTGGAGCCATGTAGTGGAGGAGCTTAGGCATACTCGGACTCAGAATCAAGCGTTGCTGCTGACAGGGCATAGTATGGGTGCAGCCTTGGCAACGCTGGCAACTGCAAGACTGCACGAAATCGATCAGGTTGTGAACGGGCTTTACACCTTTGGATCGCCGCGTGTGGGCAATCGAAACTTTGCAGAGTGCTTTAATACCACCTTCTACGATCGCACCTTCCGAGTCGTGAATGATAACGATTTGGTGACGAGAGTTCCGCCCCGCTCATTTGGCTTTCACCATGTCGGAAAATTGATCTACTTTGATACAACCGGACAACTCCACACCGATCATCGCTACTGGGAAAAGTTTCTTGAAGAAGTTCAGGGCGGGATCGAAGACTTTCTCAGACCCGGAATCGATTGCATTACCGACCACGACATGGAGCAATACGCCCAGGTATTGGCAATGAATGTAGAAGCTAAACAACGCTTTAGGGCTGTCGCTGCCGCACGATAAACGCTGCGATCGCCAGATCAACTGGAGTGGTCACTTTCAAATTCGTTTCCTCGCCTTCGACAATTTGCACCGCCAGTCCGCACTGCTCAAATAGGGCTGCATCGTCTGTCACCTCCCAGCCGTTCTGCCTTCCTTTCTCGTGGCACTCTATCAGCAATGGCACAGAAAATCCTTGCGGCGTCTGGGCTGCCCAAAGCTGTGAGCGATCTGGCGTATGCGCGATCGCGCCTGTAGAATCGACAACCTTGATCGTGTCTTTTACAGGAATCGCGGCAATCAGACCGTCACAGGTCAGAAGCGCTTCAGAACAGCGATCGAACAAGTCAGGCGTGGCTAAACATCGTGCCCCGTCATGGATTAAAACGTGTTCTGCATTACTGGGTAAGCCTTGTAACCCGTTGTAGACTGATTCCTGCCGCGTGGTTCCTCCTTGAATAAACTGAACGGGTTTCGACAGATGGAGCGAAGTTGCGATCGCTCTAAATTCGTCCCAATCCTCTGGTTGCCCAATAATGCCGATCCAATCCACCGTTTGGGAGGCTTCTGCGGCTAAAAGAGTCCAGGCAATCAACGGTTTTCCAAGCAAATCGAGCAGGAGTTTGTTGCGATGGCTGCCCATCCGACGCCCTGATCCGGCTGCGGGAATCAATAAGTACACAGTTTTTCCTCACCTGCTCTAGACAATAGCTCCAAACACTAGCCGCCGATCGCGGCTCAATCCAACATAAACGGAATCATTCACCTTTTGGTGAGTTGGCGCGGTAATTCTTCTCCTACAATAAGGAGCGGGTAAGCGTAAAGAAGCGTAAATAAAATAGTTATGAGAATTCTTGCTCTTGTACCGGGTGGAATTGGCGATCAGATCCTTTTTTTTCCCACGTTGGATGATTTAAAGCGGCACTATCCAGACGCTCAAATCGATGTTGTGGTAGAACCGAGAGCGAAGGGAGCTTATCGCGTCTCAAAAACGGTAAACGAGACAATTCTATTTGACTTTAAAGGCAGTAATAGCTTGGCTGACTGGGGAAACTTACTGGGAGTGATTCGCGATCGCGAATACGATATTGCTCTTTCCCTCGGTCAACGATGGGGCATTGGGTTTCTGCTCTGGCTTGCCGGAATTAAAACTCGCATCGGCTATGCAGGCAACGCCGCTTCAGAAGCCCTGCTCACCCGCACGGTGCGTCTGCACCAAGAGCAGTATGCGGCGGATATGTATCATGACTTACTCAAGGGCTTAGATATTGTCACCCCGACGCCCGAACTCGCGGTCAGCGTTCCGACCAAAGATCTAGAATGGGCGGATGCAGAACGCAAGCGCTTAGGCATTCAAGGCGGCGGCTATGTGCTGATACACGGGGGTGCAAGTGAGCTATCTCGCCTCAAAGGAATTGATAAAATCTATCCCGTTGCCAGTTGGCAAAAGATAGTACAAGATTTTCAGCAACGCCAGCCTGACTTGGCGATCGTCGTTGTCAAAGGGCCTGAAGACGATGGATTTGTGGCGGAGCTAGTAAAAGCCTGTCCTGCGGTGAAAGTAACAGCTCCAGATAATATTGGTCAACTAGTGGCGATGATTGCCGGAGCCAGTTTGATGCTGTGTACCGATAGCGGCCCCATGCATCTAGCGATCGCGGCTCAAACGTTCACGCTAGCGTTGTTTGGAGCAACTGATCCTGATAAACTGCTGCCTAAGAGTGAGCGGGTTTCAAGTATCAAATCTCCAACGGGCGCAATAGCAGATATCACGCCGACTATGGTTCTCGATCGGGTGTGGGGCAGCTAGTTTCTTAGCGACAGTCATTATGGATGAAGTGCCAGAGCAATCTAGACATCAACCGCTTTGGAGCCAAATCAGCACCAATGCGTTAATTCGCTTCCTGCTGTTCTTCGCATCAGGTTGGGCATTTGTTGCACTGTTTCAATATTTTGAGTACGTAATCTTTGTGTTTACGTTTTCAGCCGTTCTGGCACTGCTGCTTAATTATCCGATGCGCTATTTAGAGCGATTTGTCGGACGAAGCATCGCACTTGGTCTTGTCATAACATTGAGCCTGATCACAATCATTGTTCTAATCATTGCGATCGGGCTGACGCTGACCAACCAAGTTCAACAATTAGCCACATTGCTACTAGAATCTCTCAACACCGCAAACAACCCACTCGATCAGTTGCAGAGTGAGTTGGCAGCACGAAACATTCCTCTCAATCTGGACGCGATCGAGGCTCAAATTCGGGATGTATTTGTGTCTGGACTGAATTGGGCCGTCGGTTCTTTGCCCATTCTTTTACAGAACTACGTCACCTTTATCATTGTTCTAGTCGTTGCCTTTTTCATGCTGATTGACGGCCCAAAGCTTTGGCAACTTGTACTAAAGCTAGTTCCCGCCCAAAATCGAAGTCGGTTTTCGCGCGCGGTGCAAAGAAATTTCGTCGGTTTTCTTCGCGGTCAATTGCTGATCTCGTTTCTGCTGAGCGTTGCTACGTTTCTGGCTTTTGCGCTGTTTCAAGTCCCATTTTCATTTTTGCTCGCGGTCACGGTTGGCGTTTTTGACTTGATTCCTGGCATTGGCGCAACCTTAGGAGTGAGCTTTGTTTGCTTGATTATCTTGGTTCAAAGCGGCTGGCTCACGGCGCTCAAGGTGTTAGCCGTTTGCCTGGTTCTGCAACAACTGCAAGACAATTTTGTTTCACCGCGTGTGATGCAAAGTACGGTTCATCTAAATCCGGTGGTGGTGTTTTTTGCGCTTCTGGTCGGGACACGCGTATCAGGGCTACTGGGCATCTTCTTGGGTATCCCGATCGCAGGAGTAATCGTCAGTCTGTTAGAGATTGAAGAAGCACAAGGGGATTAGCAAGGATTAAATATTCAAAGTAGCGGTGCAAACTCCGAAGGATCGACTTAACGTTGAATTCAAGTTTTTCAGCAATAGGCTATCAAGTGCGCATAAGTATAGACGAGCCGAATGAGATACGAACTGAAAAATTCAACCTTTAAAGATAAATGATTAGTGAAGCGATATTCGCGTTAGTTTTAGTACTTTAAATTAGACTGCTTTTCACAATTGAGCAGAGATGCCGTCGTTGGCAGCGAATTATATAGAAACTCTAGCAGGCATGATGGATGAGATAAATTCTCATCCATCATGCTTCTTAAAAAATCCATTGCCAATCTAACTTGTCAGGGATCACACAAGTAGGAACACACAAAGTAGCCCTATTCACAGCTACTAGAATGAATCTGTGTACCAAGATTTCTATCTTTCTTCTCCGCCACCTACACCAATTCCACTGTTATACACTTCTGCATTTTGAATATTCACACCCTCTAAATTTGCACCAAACGTCTGAGCGTTATACATCCGAACGCTAGAAAGATTAACGTTCATCATATTTGAGTCATTCAAAATTGCATTCGTGACAAATGCACTCGTCAGATTTGCATTTTTCAAGTTTGCGCCAGTCAAATCAGCGCCTTCAAGGTTGGTTTCAATTAGCTTCGCACCTTGCAAATTGGCATTTCGTAGATCAGCGCCTATTAAGTGTGCGCCGCTCAGATCTGCACCTTCTAAATTACAACTTACACATTCTCCAGTTTTGAGGAGCCGCTGGACATGTTGGGGATTTGATGCTTGAGCAGGTGACGCGATCGCGCCAAGGGCGAACTGCGGAGCAACCGCGATCGTAGCAAAGACGGCGACAGGTACTAAGTTTTTCATTATTACTATACTCCTCTCAATAAATCCTTGGAACAATACCGAAGCTATATAGGTCTACAAGCAATATTTAATTGATTCCAGATTACTAAAGAAAATTTGGTCTTGTGTCCTCCGATGGGTAGGATTTATACAATCATCAGACGGCTCTTACACTCGCTTGAAAAACTTCATCACATTTCAAGAACACCCCTTTTCATTTCAGAAAGGTGATTGTTGAGCTATTCAGGCTCTCATTAGTTTGATAAAATTTAACATAAAGCAATCTAATACATTTTGCGCAGGTTAATAAGAGCATGACTGGATTTATTCGAGGGCTGTTTAGCAGGAAACCGCAACCCCCTGGTGAGGAGAAGATTGAAACCAAGTCAATACAGCGTCTTTCAAAGCAAGAAAAGGTATCACTGGCATACTTTCTAGACGAAAGCGAAGCTAGTTCTATGGGCGATGCTGCCTATATGAAGGCAGTCAAGAAAGTGAGACGTACCTTTCCGAAAACAGCAGGTCAACTTGAAGATCTAGAGCTAGTCCAGGAGATTTCTGCCCTAAGCAGAGTTGTAGGCGGAAAGCTTTCAGAAACATTGACCTCTATGGCTGAATCTGACTCCGAGCGCTCCTCTGGAACGTCGCAAAGTGGGTCAAATTCAACGGCGAATCCTACAACCACACCGCGTCGCCGACCCGACAGCAGTATGGACACGTTCCGTAAGATGGCGCGAGATATCAAAAAGTAATCGACTCTCGTAACGTCTTGCTAGAAGATGAGAAAGGCGCGACTGGCTTTGCCAAGTTCTGAAGGGGTTCGCTTCGCGAAGTCCACTGGATCACGTTCCGCTGTCTCCCTTTCTCATCTTCATTCATGAATACTCGTCCCAAAATTATTGTTTTAGATGACGATCCCACTGGATCACAGACGGTGCATAGCTGCCTGCTGTTAATGCAATGGGATGTTGAAACCTTACGGATAGGACTTGCAGACGACGCGCCTATTTTTTTTGTCCTCACCAACACGCGATCGCTCTCTCCAGAAAAAGCGGCAAGTGTGACGCAAGAGGTTTGCCAAAATCTGAAGCAGGCGATCGCCGCCGAAAACATTCAAGATTTTCTCGTGGTCAGTCGCTCCGATTCGACGCTCAGGGGTCACTACCCGATTGAGACTGACGTCATTGCTCAAGAACTGGGTGGCTTTGATGCTCATTTCTTAGTTCCTGCCTTTTTTGAAGGCGGACGCACAACTCGCGACAGTGTGCACTATCTAAAGGTTGACGGGGTGGATACACCCGTTCACGAAACTGAGTTTGCGCAGGATTCGGTGTTTGGCTACAGCTACAGTTATTTGCCCGATTACGTCCAAGAAAAAACGAAGGGAAAGATTCCGGCGAATCAAGTCGATCGGTTTTTGTTAGCCGAGATTCGATCAGGAGTACAAGAGCGCCTAACTCACCTCCACGACAATCAGTGTTGCGTCGTGGACGCAGAAACTCAGGCCGACCTCGATCGTTTCGCGGCTGATATTTTGGCAACGGCATCTCAAGGAAAGCGGTTTCTATTTCGGAGCGCAGCAAGCTTGCTGACTTCGTTGGCAAATTTGGGTAAGCAACCGATCGCGCCTGAAGCGATGGCACAATATGTTCGTGGCGGCAAACCGGGAGCTGTGATCGTCGGTTCTCACGTTAAAAAGACGACTGAACAACTTGCAAAATTATTAGAAGCGCCTGGAACTGTTGGTATCGAAATTGATGTTTCTCGACTGCTTGACAAATCTGCTCCTTCCCACGCTGCACTCTTGGCCGAAATTACGCAAACGGCTGATCAAATTCACACTTCAGGCAAAACGCCTGTCATTTTTACAAGCCGCCAAGAACTCACTTTCGACGACGCCCAAACCCGCTTGGAGTTTGGAGAAGCCGTTTCTACTTTATTAATGGACATTCTGCGCCAGCTTCCGTCAGACATCGGATTTTTGATCAGCAAAGGAGGCATTACCTCCAACGACACGCTGAGCCAAGGCTTAGCTCTCCGAACCGCAGGGCTTTTAGGACAAGTCCTGGCTGGAGTGTCAATGGTCAAAACGCCTTCTGAGCATCCTCAATTTCCCAACCTGCCGGTTGTTTTATTCCCTGGTAATGTTGGTGATGCAACGGCTTTAGCTACGGTCTACCAGCGTCTCAGAAGTTCCACCTAATTTCTCATCACCCCCACCCTGCTTCTATGGAACGCATTGGCTTTATCGGACTCGGCATCATGGGCAAACCCATGACCCAAAATCTACTCAAAGCGGGCTACTCAGTTGTGATTTTTAATCGCAGTCAAGGCGCGATCGCGGCCTTAGCCTCTGCCGGGGCAATTCCGGCAACTTCCCCCAAACACGTTGCCGAACAAGTTGATGTAGTGATCACCTGTCTCCCCGATTCACCGGACGTAGAAGCGGTTGTGTTGGGCAGCAATGGCGTCATAGAAGGGGCGAGATCCGGCATGATGCTGATCGACATGTCTACGATCGCGCCTGCTACATCTCGAAAACTCTACGACGCATTGAGCGAAAAAGGAGTTCAAGCTCTGGATGCTCCGGTTTCAGGAGGAGACATTGGAGCGCAGCAAGGAACGCTCTCGATTATGGTCGGGGGTGACGAGCTTGCGTTTGAGTGGGCTTTGCCCATCTTGCAAGCGATGGGCAAAAATATCGTTCATATTGGAGCCGCCGGAGCCGGACAAGTGACCAAAGCGTGTAACCAAATTGTAGTTGCCCTCACCGTTCAAGCCGTGGCAGAAGCGCTAACCTTGGCGAAAAAGTCTGGCGTAGATGGGGCGAAAGTGCGAGAGGCACTGCTCGGCGGATTTGCTCAAAGCCGAGTGCTAGAAGTTCACGGCGATCGCATGTTAGAAGGTCGGTTTGAACCTGGATTCAAGCTCGATCTGCACCGTAAAGATATGAACATCGTCTTGCAGACCGGGCGCGAGGTTAGCCTTCCACTGCTGGGAAGTAGCCAAGTCGCGAGTTTGATGGACTCGTTGATTGCTCAAGGAATGGGTGGATTTGATAATGCTGCACTGGTGAGCTTGTATGAGATGCTAGGCGGTCTTGAGTCCGATAAGCGTTAGGATCTTCTAGAGTGCAGATTTTTTGAACCGTGCTGTTTAGGCCGTGTCGTGACTCTGTTTGAATCGCTGAACTCCCAATCGCTAAACTATGTCTGAATCGCCGACCACTTCTGAATTACCGACTACGTTAGATGACGCGACCGCTCAAGCTCAAGCTGCCATTCAAGCCGCCCTTAAAGCAGGCTACACCCGAATGCAGGTCGAACTCATCTTTCCAGAACTCAAAGCCATGCCTGTTGCCGAAAAATTTCTAGAGGCGTTTGGGGACTGGGGAGCAGGGCTGAAAGTTTTTTTTACCGATGCAGGAACGGCAGCACTTGCCAAACGAAACTGGGGCGATACGCCCTTTCAAATTGGCAGTTTAGATGTCGCGGGTACGCGGCAAACAACCCTAGCCGAAGAGCAGGTTAGTCCTGACAATACGCTCCTCATTTTTGTCTCACCCACCGCAGTTGAAGTCAGTCCGGTTGAACAAATCTCTGAGATAGCGGGCGATCGCCCCATCATTTTGCTCAATCCTCGATTAGAAGATGTAGCGATCGTCGGTATTGGCTACGCCGGGCGGCAGATTCGAGAGCGCTTTTTAGACACGATTGAGCCCTGTTATTACCTGCGTCCCCTAGACGATAATTCTGCGCTAATGCGGTGCTATCCATCACCCTGGCAAGTGTGGTACGCAAATGATGATGGCGTCTATCAACTCATTGCTGAAGAATCAGAAAAACCCGATTCTGAGAGGCTCGAGGAGATTTTTGCTTCGGTTCTAGGGGATCGGCAACCCAAGCCAGGCCTGTTGGCTGGCTTACAGCAGTTTTTACGGGCTTTAGGTAGATAAAGTTTTCACTGGGATCTAGTGAATTTCCCCATGTCGTTTACGTATTCTCGAGGTACAAAGGGCATAATTATCGCAATCACTACACCTCTGTACTACTTCAGTCCGAGAGCCAGTACGAGAGGTGGGTGTAGCATAAAAGCCTCTGTTGCAATGTTTGGAGAGCCGCGATCGCATGAGCAATTCTGTCCCCCGTCGTATTGTAATTGGTGATGTACATGGGCACTATGAGGGGCTAATGACATTGCTAGGCGCGATCGCACCTGACACAGATGATCAAGTTTATTTCTTGGGTGATTTAATCGATCGCGGCCCTCAAAGCGCTCAAGTGGTTGAATTCGTGAAGAATAGCCCATACCAATCGTTGATGGGCAATCACGAGTATCTCTTGCTCGAAGCGTTTCCTGATGGACAAGTCTTTCCCCCTGCATTGCAGGCATGGTTACAGAGCGGTGGGCGCTCCACGATCGCCAGTTATGGTGATACAGGCATTTTGCTTGACCACATCGATTGGATGCGCACGTTGCCAACTCATCTCGATCTGGGAGACATCTGGCTCGTGCATGCAGGAGTGCATCCAGATAGGCCTCTGTCTCGTCAGAGCCATCAAGAATTCTGCTGGATTCGAGACGAATTTCACAGCATTGCTCAGCCCTATTTTCACAACAAACTGATTATTACTGGGCATACCATCACGTTCACCTTTCCAGGCGTCACACCGGGCGCGATCGTGAGGGGCCAGGGTTGGCTTGGCATTGATACAGGTGCATACCACCCTAAAAGCGGTTGGCTGACTGGTTTGGATGTAACTCATGGCAAGGTTTACCAAGCAAACGTCTATACCAACGCTGTTAGAACGCTCTTCTTAGAAGAAGCAATTACTGAAATTGACACCAAGCGCTTAGGTCGTCGTCATGCGCTGCCTCTGCGAAAGTGACTTTGGTGAACAGTCTTCGCTACCTAAGTAGCGAAACTTAGGTAGCGAGGCAGAATAAATTGCTCCCCCATGCTGCATATTCAGGACTCCGATTTTTCGAAGAGTTGAATATGCAGTTTTTTGCGTTCACGCACGTATCCAGATTAGGCTGCATTACAGAAATTCTAGGATTAGCGACCTGCTATCCTTTGTTATGGACGCATTGACGAATCTATCGGGTTGCGTCCATAACAAATCACGGTATTGCGCTTTCAACCAGGATTGCCAGATGTTAAATCTGAAATGGCTACGGCCTAAGCAGCACCTTGATGCAGCCGATGCCTCAAAATTAAAGTTATATCTTCAGTTCAAACAACAAACTTCAACAAAATAGTATGGCTGCAAAGATTCCCGTTACGGTAATTACAGGTTTTCTTGGAAGCGGAAAAACAACGCTAATTCGTCACTTGCTGCAAAACAATGGCGGAAGACGAATTGCAGTCCTGGTGAATGAATTTGGCGAGTTGGGCATTGATGGAGAATTGCTCAAATCTTGTGAAGTGTGTCCAGAGGATGCGCCTGAATCTAACATTCCTGAATCTAACATTGTTGAACTGACGAATGGGTGTCTTTGCTGCACGGTGCAAGAAGAATTTTTACCAACCATGCTGGAGTTGCTGAAGCGGCGCGATCGCTTAGATTGCATTCTGGTCGAAACCTCTGGTCTTGCCTTGCCCAAACCGTTGATCAAAGCGTTTCGGTGGCATGAGATCCGCAATGCCGCCACGGTGGATGGTGTGATTACCGTTGTCGATTGCGAAGCAGTTTCATCAGGAACCTTAGCGAACGATCTCGACGCGATCGCAGCGCAACGTCAAGCTGATCCCAATCTTGATCACGAGACGCCGCTCTCGGAACTGTTTGAAGACCAACTTGCGTGTGCCGATTTGGTGATTTTGAACAAGACGGATTTAGTTGATCCCCAAGTCCAAGCCCAAGTGCGAGAACTCGTCGAGCAAGAACTTCCCAGAGCCGTCAAGATTGTCACGAATGGACGCCAAGGAGAAGGGCGGCTTGATCCCAGCTTGCTGTTGGGCTTCAACGCGGCGGTAGAAGACGATTTGGAGAGCCGTCCGAGCCATCATGATGCTGAAGAGGAGCATGATCACGATGACGACATTCAATCAACTCATATCGTTGTTGATTGTGCTTTCAACCCAGATAAACTAAAAGCGCAACTCGAAAAACTGGTTCAAGAACAGGAGATTTACCGAATTAAAGGGTTTGTAGTGGTTCCAAATAAATCGATGCGACTCGTGATGCAGGGCGTTGGGGCGCGATTTGAGCAATTCTATGATCGTCCTTGGAAAGCGGATGAACCTCGACAAACACGATTGGTTTTCATCGGACGAGATCTAGATACTACCAAGTTATCGTCTCGCCTGGTCGAACTTGCAGAACTCTAATTTAAATCGTTTCTCCGCACTCATCAACGAGATAGCAGAGAGAGCGGAACCGCAGCCCGACAAACTGTTCATAGAGAGGGTTAATTTTGCACATCGGCGGAATGTGAGCGATCGCGCGTCCAAACATGGTGATGTCGCGCTCGAACGGGCATTGGGCAGGGATCAGCTTGCAGAGCGTATGAGCCACCTTGCGATCGCGAATTTCAATCGAATCAAGCCACTGACGAATGGGTTTTAAAGGGTCGAAACCAGGTTTTTGTTGTAGAGAATAGGCTTGCATAGAAGTAGCTCCAAAAATTAGTTCAGATTCAGCCGAATGGCTTTTCTTTTCGTGTAGTGAAGACGACATTTTAAGGTGATTCCAAAGTGGATTTGGTCTGATCTGTAGAATGGTTTTCTCACTAATGGTTTTCTCACTACAAGATACCCATTTAAACCGACAATTCCGTAAATATTGAAAGGAGAAATCAATTGATTTTGTTTAAGCTTTGATGAAGCTAGAGGTTCAGTTAGGACAGCCCGAAAGTGTCATAGCCAAACCAACAAACTCCCTTTCTCAATTCCTACTTCTTCATACGCATGGCAGTTTCAGCTTATGCAGATTTCTAAGGCGACCTTGAAGCGAGAAGCCAAGAGGGATATATGAATTGCGGCTTTTTCTGACCTCTAATTACATTAAAAAGATCCCCAGTAGAAACACACAGTATCCACAAGGGGAGTTTTTTCTCTACTGTTTGCTAAAACTACTTCTCCAGATATTAACCATCAGGCAGAGCAAGCGAGTTCTTACACAATTTCCAAGTTTTTGTAGCTAAAACTACAGAATTTTCTGTGTAAAATTCAGGCTTTGACTATCAGAAATTGGTTTACTTCCATTGAGACGGCCCCGCTGGACCATAAGTTTCTATTTGTAGAGAATCAGCAGTAGGAATGAGACTTCGCGAATCACCAGTACGGTACAGTTGCAAATGGCTGTTTTTCGGAATCAGGTATGACAACAACGCTTCATCAGCAAATTCAGCAGTTCTACGATGCTTCGTCGGGTTTGTGGGAGCAGATCTGGGGCGAGCACATGCACCATGGCTACTACGGAGCCGATGGGCAACAGAAAAAAGAACGACGACAGGCACAGATTGACCTGATTGAAGAGCTTTTGACGTGGGCAACTGTGACTCACGCCTCAGACATTTTAGACGTAGGCTGCGGAATTGGCGGAAGCTCTCTCTATTTAGCCGAAAAGTTTGGCGCAACGGCAACCGGGATCACACTCAGCCCTGTGCAAGCCAATCGCGCCCGCGATCGCGCTCAAGAGGCAAGAATCACGGCTCATTTTCAAGTGGCAGATGCGTTGAATATGCCCTTTGCAGAGAACTCGTTTGATTTGGTTTGGTCGCTTGAGAGCGGAGAACACATGCCAGATAAAGCAAAGTTTTTGCAGGAGTGCTACCGAGTTTTAAAGCCAGGTGGAACATTCATCATGGCAACGTGGTGTCATCGGGCAACGTCTCAAACGCCGCTCACACCCGATGAAAAGAGTCACCTAGAAGACATTTATCGGGTTTACTGTCTGCCTCACGTCATTTCGTTGCCCGAATATGAGCAGATCGCGCAGGAGATTGGATTTAAGTCTCTGCGAACTGAAGATTGGTCAACGGCAGTAGCACCCTTCTGGGACATAGTGATTGACTCGGCGTTTAATTGGGATGCGATCGTGGGTTTAATTCGCTCTGGATGGACAACGATACAAGCGGCGTTATCACTAGGACTGATGCAGCGAGGCTACCAGCGGGGATTGATTAAGTTTGGCTTACTTTGCGGACAGAAGTAATGCGATTCTAGGTAGGGTTATTGAGAGTTTTATATAAATGAGCCAAATTTCATCAGCCAATCCCCTTCAGAAATATGCGCCGTGGCTCTACGCCTTCTGGAAATTCTCCCGCCCTCATACCATCATTGGAACGACGCTGAGCGTGTTGGGCATGTATCTGATCTCTCTAGGAGATTCTCTAGGTGATCAGTCCTTCCATCCCACTTCTGTTTTCATCCCCTTGCTTGCCTGTCTGTGCGGAAACGTTTATATCGTTGGATTAAATCAACTCGAAGACATCGGCATCGATCGGATCAACAAGCCTCACTTGCCTCTAGCGTCTGGAGAATTTTCGATTTGGCAAGGTCGAGCGATCGTCGGCACAACTGGAATTTTAGCGATCGCACTTGCCGCCTCTGGAAGTTTCTACCTGTTCGCGATGGTGGGATTAAGTCTCGCGATCGGGACAGCCTATTCGGTGCCTCCGATCCGACTGAAGCGGTTTCCGTTCTGGGCGTCTCTCTGCATCTTCAGCGTTCGGGGTGCGATCGTCAATTCAGGATTATTCTTGCACTTTAATCGGGGCTTTCCGATTCCAGCTAAGGTTTGGGCGTTGACGGCATTCGTTTTGGTGTTTACCTTTGCGATCGCGATTCTCAAAGATATTCCCGATGCCGATGGCGATCGGCAATACAACATCAGCACCTTTACCCTCAAGCTGGGACAGCGACCCGTGTTTAATCTGGCTCGACAAGTCGTGAGCGCTTGCTACTTGGGTGTGATTGCCGTCTCGCCCTTTCTAGCGGGTGTCAATCTACCATTCCTAATTCTGACTCATTTACTGGGCTTAGGTTTGCTATGGTGGCGGAGTCAGAAACTAGATCTGCAAGATAAGCAAGAAGTCGCCCGGTTCTATCAATTTGTGTGGAAACTGTTCTTCTTGGAATACCTGATTTTTCCAGCGGCGTGTTTATTGCGATAGGCTGTATTCCGTAGTCTGTCGGATGGCAGCATGGATTCAATCGGAAAGGTCTATTTGGTGGGTTCGGGTCCGGGGGACATCGGAAACCTCACTGTACGGGCGTATCAGCTTCTGCAGCAAGCAGAAGTGCTGGTGTATGATGCGCTGGTGGATGCTGAGTTTCTAGATCTGGTGCCAGAAGACTGCCTCAAGCTGAATGTCGGGAAACGGGGCGGACAGCCCAGCATGAAGCAGGGCGAGATCGATCAGCTCTTAGTAGAACACTGCCAGCAAGGTAAATTAGTGGTGCGCTTGAAAAGTGGCGATCCGTTTATCTTTGGACGAACGACATCGGAGATTCAAGCACTGAGATCCGCCGAGTGTGACTATGAAGTGATCCCCGGCATTTCTTCAGCCCTCGCTGCTCCGTTGCTGGCTGATATTCCTCTCACCGATCCCGTTTTGAGCCGGGGATTTGCCGTGATTACTGCCCATGAACCAGAGCGGGTCAACTGGCAAGCATTAGCGCAACTCGATACTGTAGTCGTGCTAATGGGCGGCAAACATTTGCCGATGATCGTCGAACAACTGCAACAACACGGCAAATCACCAGACACCGCGATCGCGATCATTCGCTGGGCCGCACACCCAAATCAAGAAATTTGGATCAGTAATTTAACGGAAATTCTGTCACATGTCACCCCCCAAAGTCTCTCGCCGTGTGTGATCGTAATTGGTGAAGTCGTTGGGTTACGCCCCTTCCTCACCCGACCCCATAAAATCAGGAATTCAGAACTGGAGGCAACTCCGTCTTCTGCCTCCGACTCTACATTCATCTCATCTCAACCTCAATTAAATCCTGAACCATCTGTGTCTACAACGCTCTCTGGTAAAACGATTCTCGTGACGCGCGCCGCAGGACAATCTGGGCACTTTAGTCGATTGCTCGAACAGCAGGGCGCTACGGTGATAGAAATGCCGACGCTCGAAATTGTCCCCCCTTCTAGCTGGGAAGAAATAGACGATGCGATCGCTCGCCTCAACGACTTCGATTGGCTCATTCTCACTTCGACCAATGCCGTCGATTATTTCTTCGATCGCTTAGGCTCTCAGCTTCAAGATGTGGGAGCGTTAACCAACATCAAAATTGCGGTGGTAGGGGAGAAAACAGCATTTAAGCTAAAGCAGCGAGGCATGCAGCCCGATTTTGTGCCGCCTGATTTCATTGCGGATGCCATGATTGTTAATTTTCCAGAATCGGTAGAGGGCAAAAAGCTGCTGTTTCCGAGAGTCGAGACAGGCGGGCGAGAGACGCTGGTGAAAGAATTCAAAGCACGGGGGGCTGAGATTACGGAAGTTGCCGCCTATCAGTCTGCCTGCCCGGAAGAGGCTGATCCCCACGCGATCGCAGCGCTGAAAAACCGCAAAGTTGATATCATCACATTTGCTAGTTCTAAAACCGTTAAACATTTCTGCGAATTGCTCGATCGCTCATTAGGTGAAGGGTGGAATACTTACTTAGAAAATGTTGGATTGGCATCCATTGGGCCGCAAACCTCAAAGACTTCTAAAGCACTACTCGGTCGCATTGATATTGAGGCACAGGAATATACGTTAGAAGGCTTGCTTAGCGCGATCGCGGCTTGGCTCGACAGTGATCCTCAGATTTAGTACTCATGTACTAAAAACTGTGTTATCCTCTAAGTTACCGAATGGGAAAGAGGAGCGGCATGAGTGTAGAGCAAACGACCCAATTGATCCAGCTAGTTCTCAATTCAGTACTCATGGTGTTGGCGTGTGCCTTTGTATTGGGCGGTTTATTGCTGCGTCGCAGCGTGTTAGAGAACCGCTTGCAAGCGACCAGCATCGAGTATTTTCAAATCTTGCACCGAATCAATCTTCCGCGCAGCACGTCCGGCGGAGCATTACAAACGAACCGCCTGCTATTTCTAAAGAAGCGATTGCGCCATCTGCAAAACCAGGTGAAGACTTCTCGTGCCAGTATTTTAGGGATCTACTACGCTCTAATCGTGTTTGCGGTGAGTGTGTTCTCGCTGTCAATTCGGAGTCTGATTAGCGCAGAATGGCTTGTTTCAGGATCAATGACGCTCTTTATCGTTGGCGTCGTGATGCTTTTGGTGAGTTTGGCATTGGTTGTGTTTGACCTGAACAAGTCGGAGAATCCATTGTGGCAAGACATGCGCGATACACTGACGCAAGGCAAAGCAGAGATTAGAAAATTTCGGGGGCGGCGAGTAACGCCTTTGAAGCCCCATCGGAACGTCAAGGCGAGTTAAGCTTGGGGCGCAATTACTGTCGCGATTTGGCCAGAGCGATCAACAACGACCCAACCCACTGATGGGTCAAGGTTGTCGGCGCTCTCGCTAATTTTAAAGGAATATTTTTCGCCCCTCGTGGTGATCGAAAAATCTGCCTTCTGAGACGGAGTTACCACGAATCCCCGATCTCTAAGACAAAACAGAACCCATCCTTTCAGCGTCTGGTTTGCCGGATTAAACGGAACGGGGGGACGATTAAACACATCTTGCATAACCTCAATCAACGGCATGGTGGCGATCTCCTAAAGTCTCTCTTCACTAGCCTAAACCGGAAGGGACGCCAGCAAACCTATAAGAAAGTTTGATACATTAATACTATACATCGATCGCAGGTCGTGCGTTTGTCCCCAATTGGGAATAAACGCCACATATAGGGTACGAGTTTAGAAAATTTTGTAGATATAGCGCGAATGATCGGTTACGCTTAGACTCATTCCTTCGCGTGGGTTGAGTGATTATGTCGTTTGTCGGTTTGCATATTCACAGTGACTATAGTTTGCTGGATGGCGCTAGTCAGCTTCCAGAACTGGTTGAGCGAGCGGTTGAGTTGGGAATGCCCGCGATCGCGCTGACTGACCACGGTGTGATGTATGGCGCAATCGAGCTGCTCAAGGTGACTCAAGGCAAGCTCAAACCGATCATTGGCAATGAGATGTACATCATCAACGGCGACATCACCAAGCAAGAACGCCGCCCCCGCTATCACCAAGTGGTTTTAGCAAAAAATACGATCGGTTATAAAAACCTAGTCAAACTGACGACGATTTCTAATCTTCAAGGCGTGCAAGGCAAAGGAATTTTCTCACGCCCTTGTGTGAATAAAGATCTTCTAGCGCAATATCACGAAGGCTTGATCGTCACGAGCGCTTGTTTAGGTGGTGAAGTACCGCAAGCAATTTTGCAAGGCAAACCCGAAATTGCTCGACGGGTCGCGCAGTGGTACAAAGAAGTTTTTGGTGACGATTATTATTTAGAAATTCAAGATCATGGGTTACACGAAGAACGCATCGTTAATCCTGAAATCATTAAAATTGCTCGCGAACTTGATATTAAAGTCATTGCTACGAACGATTCTCACTATATTTCCTGTTTTGATGTAGAAGCGCATGATGCCCTGTTGTGCATCCAAACCGGGAAGTTAATTTCAGAAGAAAAACGGCTGCGCTACACGGGAACCGAGTATTTGAAATCGGCAGATGAAATGCGGCTGCTGTTTCGCGATCATCTGACGCAAGATATTGTCGATGCTGCGATCGCAACCACGTTAGAGGTGGCGGACAAAGTCGAGGAATACCAAATTATGGGTGAACCCCGCCTACCTAACTACACGGTTCCTGACGGGTTTGCGCCAGATACCTACATGGAAAAAGTGGCTTGGGAGGGGTTATTACAACGTCAGAAAGTCACGTCTCGCGCTCAGATTAATGCCGTTTATCAAGAACGGTTTGTCTATGAACTGAACATGCTTCAGCAGATGGGATTCTCAACGTATTTTTTAGTCGTTTGGGATTACATCAAATACGCCAGAGACAATGGAATTCCGGTCGGTCCTGGACGCGGTTCGGCTGCCGGATCGCTCGTTGCTTACGCGCTTGGCATTACCAATATTGATCCAGTTCATCATGGCTTACTGTTCGAGCGATTTCTCAATCCTGAACGGAAATCCATGCCTGACGTGGATACTGATTTCTGTATCGACAGACGCGATGAAGTGATCAAATACGTTACTGAGAAATACGGCACAGAACGCGTTGCCCAAATTATCACCTACAACCGGATGGCCTCTAAAGCGGTGCTAAAAGATGTCGCGCGAGTGCTGAACGTGCCGTATGGTGAGAGCGATCGCATGACCAAGATGATCCCCACTGTGCGCGGCAAGCCGACCAAACTGAAGGTGATGATCTCCGACAAAACGCCAGCGCCAGAGTTTAGAGAAAAATATGAGAGCGGTGCGATCGTGCCTAACTCTTCTGTCACCTATCGAGATTGGATCGACACAGCGATCCGGATCGAAGGAACCAACAAAAGCGTCGGCATTCATGCGGCGGGTGTGGTGATTTCAGCCGATCCGCTCGATGAAATTGTGCCACTCCAGCGCAACGCCGATGGCGCAGTGTTCACGCAATACTTTATGGAAGATATTGAGTCGTTGGGTCTACTAAAGATGGACTTTTTGGGACTCAAAAATCTGACGATGATTCAAAAAACGGTTGAGCTGATTCAGCAAAGCCGTAATTTCAAACTCGACATCGATGAGTTGTCGCTCGACGATCCAGAAGTTTATAAACTTTTGGGCAGAGGCGAACTTGAAGGCATCTTCCAGCTTGAATCTTCTGGAATGCGGCAGGTCGTTCGCGATCTGAAACCCTCTGGAATTGAAGATATTTCTTCTATTCTTGCGCTTTATCGCCCCGGCCCGCTAGATGCAGGACTCATTCCCAGATTCATTAACCGTAAGCACGGGCGCGAACGAATTGATTATGCCGATGACATTCTGAAGCCGATTCTAAAAGAGACTTACGGAATTATGGTCTATCAAGAGCAAATCATGAAAATTGCTCAGGATATGGCGGGCTATTCTCTTGGTCAGGCAGATTTGCTGCGCCGGGCAATGGGTAAGAAGAAAAAAGCTGAGATGGAGAAACACCAAGCGATGTTTGTAGAGGGGGCAATCAAAAATAAGATTCCGCCTAAAGTCGCGGGCGAGCTGTTTGATCAGATGGTGCTGTTCGCCGAGTACTGTTTCAACAAATCCCACTCCACGGCTTATGGGTATGTCACTTACCAAACGGCTTACCTCAAAGCAAACTATCGCACCGAATACATGGCAGCGCTGCTGACGATCAACAGTGGCGATCAAGACAAGGTGCAGAGATACATTGGCACGTGTCTCAGTCTAGGCGTTCAGATTCAACCGCCGGATATTAACCGTTCTGGCGTGGACTTTACTCCCATTGGCGATCAAATTCTCTTCGGTTTATCGGCAGTGCGACATGTGGGGATGGGCGTGATCGAATCGATTTTGGAGGCGAGACGAGAGAAAGGGGCGTTTAAGTCATTGGCGGACTTGTGCGATCGCCTTGATCCCCGAACCGCAAACCGCCGTGCTTTAGAATCATTGATCCATTGCGGAGCCTTCGATCAGCTTTGCAACAATCGCCACCAGATGATCCAAGACCTCGAACTCTTGCTCGACTGGTCGCAGTCTCGTGCCCGCGATCGCGCCAGTGGTCAAGGTAGCCTGTTCGATCTGTTGGGTGGTGGCAGCACACCGCAATCGAGCTACGAACTTGCACCAAAAGCGCCACCTGTTGCCGATTATCCTCAGCAAGAAAAGCTGCGGCTCGAAAAAGAAGTACTAGGATTTTATATTTCGGATCACCCGCTCAAACATCTGCAAGAAACAGCAAAGATGCTGGCTCCGATTAATTTAGGAGATTTGAAAGACTGCAAAGAGGGATCGACCGTCAGCGCGATCGCGCTTGTCACCAATATTAAAGCGGTGACGACGAAAAAGGGCGATCGCATGGCAATTTTAACGATCGAAGACCTTACGGGCAGTTCTGAAGCGGTTGTCTTTCCTAAATCCTTTGAGCGGATTCAGCAGCATATCATTCCCGATGCACGACTGATGCTGTGGGGCAAAATTGATAGACGGGACGATCAGACGCAGTTCATTGTAGAAGATGCGGAACTCATTGAAACCGTGCGGATGGTCATGCTCGAACTTGAACCCCGAATCGCGACTGATGCTTCGGAGCAACATCGATTGAGAACGTTGTTGCGGCAATATCACGGCGAAGGCGATCGAGCCAAGGTTGCTGTGGTTGCGATCGTGGGGGCAAAGGCTCGGCGTCATGTGGTGCGGTTCGGCTCTCAGTTCCGAGTTCAAGACGAGCAAGCGACGGTGATGGCGTTAGAGAAAGCAGGCTTTAGAGCGAGCGTATCGTCACTTGTGGCGGGGTGAAATGACTGGAAGTTCCTCTCCTCTATGAGAGGAACTTAGGATGAGGGCGAAAGATGTTTGCAAAATTCTCAATCTAAACCCCAAAATAAAAAACCCCAGCCGAAGCCAGGGTGAATAATCAGGGTGCATCTACCATTCCACTATTCCCCAATGCAGAGACCTATCCGGACAATTCTGAATATTTTTCGAGATCATCTGCGCTTTTTGAGAATTGAGCTGATGTATCGTAGAAATCATGAGTGTGAGAATTTATGGCAATCGGTTACTAAAAACCCTTCCTGGACAAGAAACTCGCCCAACAGTAGCACGGGTTCGAGAAGCGCTCTTTAACATTTGGCAAGGCACGATTGACGGGTGTCGCTGGCTCGATCTGTGTGCGGGAAGTGGCTCAATGGGGGCAGAAGCGCTCTGTCGGGGAGCCGCGATCGCGGTTGGCATCGAGCAATCTAGTCGAGCCTGTGCGATCGTTGAGCAAAATTGGCAGCAGGTCGCTAAGCCAGAACAACAGTTTCAAGTATTGCGCGGTGATGTTGTTGATCGGTTGGAATCGCTGTCAGGGCAGTTTGATCGGATTTACTTTGACCCGCCCTATGCCAGTGGATTGTATGAGCCTGTGTTAAATGCGATCGCGCAATTTCAACGATTAGCGATCGGGGGTGAGATTGCCGTTGAACACAGTGCCGACCGTTCACAGTTAGCGATCGCAGGATTAGAGGTCGTTCGTCAAAAACGCTATGGCAACACCGCCCTGACGTTCTATCAACGCAAAGAAGAGTAGAATTTCAGTAGGAATGAATCACCCCTATGGCTCGACCTCTCCTAAAAATTGCCCTTTATTCGTCGTTCCTGCCGTTTTTGGTTCCTACACTAGCGGTTGCACTGCCACCTGCCGATGATCTACCTGAAGAAATCCTGCGAACCGAGATTATTACAGAGGCGCGATCGCCGCTAGATGGCGAACCCCTCACCGCCGCCGAGTACGCAAAGCTGGAAACTCAACTGCAAAGTTCGGTTCAACCGATCGATCCAAAAACGCAAGTTTCACCGAAAGTGCGACGAACGATCAATCTCCTTAGACTACGCAGGTTGATTAAAACAGTGTTTCCGTTTATTCCAATCAAATAGGAGTTAGGGCAACAAGAACATCTTGACTAAGCTACCGAGGGTACTCAAGATAGCCGGACCTAAACCATTACCACCTCTATCTTTGGGCGCTTTCTCAGGCGTTTTAAGCACGGTTATCACAGCTTGAGTCGATTGGGCTTGCGCTGTGTCTCCTTGGCGAGTAAACAGCGTTGAGGCGTACTCTAAATCTTGAATTGCACCGGACTGATCACCCAATTCCAGCCGAGCCATACCCCGTGCGAGTTGGGCAGGTGCAAAATCAGGCTGTCTTGCTAGTGTTTGATTGAAATTCTCGATCGCACGCTCGTATTGTTTCTTACTGCCCGCCTCAACCCCCCAACGGTAAAAATCGGTCGCATTTCCAGTCGTGGCAGATAGCCCGATCGCACCTTGTAGCAATGCATAGTCAAGGCGCGATCCGCTTAGATCGGTATCGACCAAATAAGCATTCCGCAGATCGACGCTGCTCAGGTTCGCTCCCGTTAATTTTGCCCCGCTCAAGTTCGCGCCATTCAAGGTTGCGCCGGTTAGGTTCGCACCGCTTAAATTTGCCCCAACAAGATTGGCTTGGCTTAGATTTGCGCCGGCAAGATTGGCTTGGCTTAAATTTGCGCCGCTTAACTGAGCAAACACTAATCCTGCTCTAGTCAAGTCACAATTTTGACATTGCTTTGTTGATAGCAACTTTTGAGTGTGTTCTAAATTCTCTGCTTGAACAGGAAGACAGATGCTGCTAGCTAGAAGGAGAACGGGTAACAAAGGCAATTTCATGAGTTTAGGGGTGAGGAACGTGTCTAACAAGTTTGGTGTGTTAAAACAAACTCTAGAATGCCCGTGGAAGTACTCTAGAACACCTCATAGTACTTGGATTTAGAAGTTGTGATTCAGAATTTGTGGCACGATCGTAGATATACGCACCTTCTGTCTAAGTTCTTATGCCTAAGAAACAAAAATTTCCCCATCTCGTCGGCTCCAAATGGACGGCGACGGAAAAGACCTGGGGATGGCGACATTTTCAAGTCGTGAATCGGAAAAATGAAGGTCAGTGGGTGTTTGCCGAAATGATTGCCGCGTGTGACCCAGCAGTTCGATTTTGGATGAACGCAAAGCTGCTCAAGAATCGAGATCAGTGGGAGGCGGGCTGGCGATCGCTAGAAGAAATTCAAGATTCAGAGTTGAAGAGAAGCTAGGTTGTGTTGATAATTGTGTGAAGTTGGGCTGAATAAGCTAAAACGCGATG
>NZ_JCACCM010000091.1:0-28694 GCF_059501405.1 Myxacorys sp. | reverse complement strand
AGCGAGAATAACTATATGTCTTCTAGATTAAGCTATTGCCGATTAAGTCTATTGCGCTTTGCACTAATCGAATTCTTCTCGGCTCAGGAGAGGTTCTCCTGATGCCACAATTTGGGGATGCAAGTGCTATTCGCATCGCTGATGACATCGGAGATGTCCGTTTTACGGGCACCTAATGCCTAATTCTCTAGATAGAGGAGAATTTGTTAATTTCTGCTTTAGAGTGTGAGCGTCTTTTAAGTTATCTTCCCTTTTGAGGATAGTTTCGTAATGCGTTATCCAGTCAGTTCCCGTTTGCGATCGTTGGCTTTTCTATCAGCATTTCTGATGGCGTTGACAGGGGTTTCAGTCTCTGCCCAAAGTCCTACACCGACGCCTTCCACGCCGACGCCTTCTGAAAGCCCAACTCCTTCTGAAAGCCCGACGCCTTCAACCACGCCGACGCCTTCTGAAAGCCCAACTCCTTTGCCGTCGCCAACGGCGCAGCCTAGCCCTTCTACGCCTGCTGATACTAGCAGCAGTTCGGCGTCTGAGCTGTTGAGACAGGCTTCTAGTGCGGGTTCCTTTACGACGTTAGCGAGAATTGTCCAAACCGCCGGACTCACGAATGCCTTGCAGAGCCGAGGTGGACGCTACACAATTTTTGCGCCGACCGATGCAGCATTTGCGGCGCTTCCGGCAGGCACACTCGAAAAGCTGCTGCAACCCAGAAATCGACAATTGCTAACTCGCATTCTGGCTTACCATGTTGCTCCTGGCGAATACAGATCTAGTGCGCTCAAGACAGGCGGAGTTAAGACCCTCGGCGGCGGTCTTGCGATCGAGGTGACGCCTCAGCGGGTGATCGTCAATGATGGCAGCGTGGTGCAGGCCGATATTCAAGCTTCCAATGGCGTGATTCATGCTGTCAATCGGGTTATGATTTCTCGCGAACTCCGTCGGCAAATCGGTGAGCTGTAGTCGCGGTTAAATGGCGGCGGATTTAGTAGCGATGTGGGCAGCTTATCCGCTGCTGCAAGTGTTGATGCAAGTGTTGATGAGATCGCTTTGCCGAACTCCAAACCATATCTACAGAGTTGCACTTTGTGCTAATTGCGCAGTAGATTTCGGGCGGTTGTTCTGCTTCAAGATTGGCAAGACTTAGATTGATGTCTTAGGTTTTCTGATCTAGCCGGATGGCTTGCTCTAACGCCGCTTTTTCTCTCGCTCGTTGGGCGTAGGGTTCGAGTTGGTTGGGTCTCCAACCCGTGAGAATTTGCATCTGGTCTAACGTCATGCCCCGTAGAAATAGTTCTACACACCACGTTTGCTGAGCTTGCACGATCGTTGGAGCCTGTCCGTCCGGGGTGATCATGCCCAAGGTCAACTCTTGCCACCATTGTTGAAGCTCGGCTTCTGTAAAAGGCTGATGATCTACGTTTAAGAATAGGGCAGACGCATTATCTTTGCGACTTTTGAGCCATTGAACTAGGGGATTTTTTAGGTACGCTCCATACCGCTTGCCCATGATCCACTGATTGATTGGCACTTGGCGAGGAACACCAGTTGTAATTTGGAGGAATTGCTGAGCGCGATCGCTGAAATAGTGCGATCGCTCTAGCGCTACAAGCTCTGCTGGATTCAAACCAGCGCCAAACAGCACATACATTAGGGCATAGTCCTGTAAGCCCTGTTTCTTTGCCCGTTGCAACAGAGTGTGAACCACGCTTGCGGGTAAATCAGCCACTAGCGATCGCGATGCGGCGCTCTGGTTAACCTGGATCGGCTTATTGGAGACTGCTCCTTGCAAAAATAGGGTGACGAGGCTGTCCAGAAAATCCTCTCGGTTTTGCCACAAATCGTGAAATTCGCTAGTAAACTCGATCACGGCGTAGCCGAGCAACATGCCGTTGAGCAAACTTGCAAGTTTACTTGCCGACAAATGAGTGTCGAGCTGACCGCGATCGATCACCGTCTCAAAATATTCCGCAACATAGCGATTGGCTTGAGAAAAACCCCGTCCTAGCGCCTCACGGTTCTCCGCCGGGTACTGTCCCGCTTCTCCCACTACCGATCGCACCATTTCAGGAACACGCTCCAATGCTTGTAAACTGGCGTTGGCGTATTCTTTCAGGGCTTCATCTAGGCTACTGGTTTGGTTCCCCTGTTGGACTAAGGTTTGCCCAATGTGTGTAAACACAGCGGCTTCTTCAATCACTGCGAGCAACAGCCCGTGCTTGTTGCCAAACTGCCGAAACAGAGTGACTTCGTTGACTGCTGCTAATTCCGCAATCTGTCTAGTCGTGGTGTCAGTTACGCCCTGATGAGCAAAGAGTTCTAATGCCGCGTCAATTAAACGGTTTCGAGTCGGGTTTCGCGGGGTTGACATAGAAACAATGCAAGTGACACTTGCACTAATAAACAAAGGTTGTTAAGCTGATATAGCAAGCGTCACTTGCATCTTCTCATCTACTGTATCTGGATTCTGTAGTGGCGTCCAACAAGAGGTGTGAAGGAGGAGAACTATCAGCACAGTCGATTGATTGTTAGTTTTACTATCGGTTTTATTATCGGTTTCACTATCGATTGAGGCACTGATGAAAGTTGATCCACTCAGTAGATCCATTCAGTAAAGGATGTTCATGACTTCTATTTCTCATCAAACAGTTCCTGCGGGTGAGCCAGCGTTATCGATACGTTGGTTAAATGTAGCGTTCTTCGGCTCCATTCACGCTCTGGCATTGTTAGCCCCATGGTTTTTTTCCTGGTCGGCGTTGGGCGTCGCGATCGCACTACATTGGCTAACAGGCAGTATTGGAATTTGTTTAGGGTATCATCGCCTGCTTACGCATCGTAGCTTACAGGTTCCAAAATGGCTGGAGTACATCATTGCCTTTATTGGCGCATTAGCGATGCAAGGTGGACCCATTTTTTGGGTCGCTGGGCACCGGATGCACCACTTGCACACAGAAGATGTAGACAACGACCCGTACTCGGCAAAGCGCGGATTTTGGTGGAGTCATATGCTTTGGGTACTCTACCCGCGACCAAAGTTTTTTGACTACGATTCTTACAAAAAATTTGCACCCGATTTAGAGCGAGATGGGTTTTATCGTTGGCTCGATCGCTACTTTTTACTGTTACAGCTTCCGTTGGGTGTGGTTCTCTATCTTCTGGGCGGCTGGTCGTTTGTTATGTATGGTCTGATCGTCCGCGCTGTCTGTTTGTGGCACAGCACTTGGCTGATTAACTCGGCAACTCACATGACGGGCTATCGCACGTTTGACTCAGACGATAATTCCCGTAACCTTTGGTGGGCAGCGCTTCTGACCTACGGTGAAGGCTGGCACAACAATCATCATGCCCATCCCAATGTGGCGAAAGCGGGCTGGAAATGGTGGGAAATCGACGTGACGTGGTGGGCAATTCAGGTTCTGCGATCGTTGGGTTTAGCGAAGCGGGTCGTGTTGCCACCGGATTCCCTTTAGTCTAGGTAATGATTGGTAAGCGCGATCGCGCTTACCAATGGCACTCTAGAAGTGCAGTTTTCATCAATCGCATCACACGGTGAATTCTGCAAATTCGTTATCGGTTTCAACCTGCGGGCCTTTGGTCGCAGGTTTTGTGGTTTGAAAGCTTTGGCTGTTGATCAATTCGTTCAAGGTGAGATTGGGATTTTGGTGCAAGACGTTTAGCACTGCCATGAAATCTCGAACAATTTCACCAGGAGTTAGCAAGGTTTCTGCTCCCACGCGATCGCGCAATGCCCTAACAAACGTCTGCAATTCTGGCGTTGTTACTGTCCAAGTGTACTCATAGTGGTCTTGGTGGAGCGCAGCAAGGCGGCTAAGCAGTTCGATCACATGCTCATCTTGCAGGGGTTCTAAACGAATCACAGGCGCGATCGCATCCACTACGCCAGCTTGGGTTGTAAATCGGCTTTGTGCGGTGCGGCGTTGCCATGCCGGATCGCTGTAGAGTCCTCGCCGGGGGTCTTCTAGAAACTGAGGCGTCCCTCCGATCAAGGTTCCTAAATACTTCACTTTGCCCTGCATCGCGTCGTTGAACATCGCGAGCAACTTATCGTAATTATTTTGGCGAGAAACGGTCGTCGAAATCTTAAACAGATGGATCACTTCATCCAGAATAATCAGCAGTCCTTTGTAGTCGAGATCGGCGACAAATCTTGCAAATAATTTAATGTAGTCGTACCAAGTGTCATCATCGATAATTGCTCGCACGCCTAACGCCGCTTTCGCTTCTGTCTTCGTCGAAAACTCGCCTCGCAGCCAGCGCAACGCCGCTTCTTTTTTGTCGTCGTTACCTGTACGGTACCCTGACCAATAGGCAATGATGACCGTTGCAAAGTCAAAGCCGTTGACGAGATCCGAAACATCTTGAGTGACTTCACGAATGCGATCCTCAACGTGCTGATCAAAGCCCTCATCGTTGGGCTTTTTGCCTGTGTCCTGCGCGACTTGGGTTTGAATGGCAGCAATCCAGCGCTCGAGGATTGTGGCTAACGCGCCGCCATCGGGTCGGCTTTTAGTCGCAAGATTGTGCATGAGTTCGCGGTAAGTGGCTACTCCTGCGCCATTGCTCCCAGAAAGGCGGCGCTCTGACGTAATATCTGCATCGGCGACGACAAAGCCTCGCTCCATCGCTGCACTCCGAATCAGTTGTAGAGTAAAGCTTTTTCCTGCGCCGTAGCGTCCTACCACAAACCGAAACGAGGCTCCGCCTGCTGCCACATGCTCCAAATCTTGCAGGATCGTGGCAAGTTCCTGCTCTCGACCCACGGCAAGATGTTCTAGTCCCGATCGCGGAACAACGCCTGCACCGAGGGCGTTGATTAAAGCCGTAGAGATGCGTTTGGGAAGTTTAGGCATAGTGCAATGAGGCGTCAATAATAGGAGCGATTTTGGTTCCGATTTGGTTCCAAATAGACCGTTAGGGTAGCACTGTTCGATGAGGTTTGATCGACGAGGGTGAGGAATTCTTGATTTGTCCTCTAATCTAAACCGTCTATTCAGTAAATAAATAGTTTATTTTTTATGACTTTTATTCCTTCTCATGAAGCATTACCAAAAGTATGATTCACTCGATTAACATGATTCAACCGGCTACATTGAATTGCATTAAGCATCACTATCAATTCATATAATTAAAAGTAAGATCAGCAAGACCGTATGAGTATATAAGTAAAGAATATTTCAATGATTCTGAATGCTTACTTAGGTGTTACTTCTTTCCGGTCCTGAATATCAGGATTCTTTGAAAAAGAGCTTGATTTTGCCACGTAATACTTATTACTTCGGTAGAATGACCTAGAGGATTTAGAAAGCTTCATGAAGCCTCGGTGAAATTGCTTGTATAAACTTACAATTCCTCCGGAAATTTCCCCAGTATGTTCGTAATACTGAATGCCTTCTTGAAAACTAGGTCACTGTGCTTGGGAGAATGTAGCTTCATGATTCAGCGATTTGCCAGTACATTAGTGCCCTTAAGCTTCCGCTTCGGACATCTGAGAACGGTTCTTTTTGAGCCTGTGCTAGGAGTGATTACTACCGCGATCGTACTAGCTGCATCTGGCGCTCAAGCTTCAGTGCTATATCAACTTGATGATGGACAAAGCGAATCAGGCGTTGGCATCTCAGATACGAACTGTACGTTGAAAAACGGTGCGCCGATTTCAGATTTCATTTGGCTGAATCAATTCGATGTGATTGATCGCGCTAACCTAATTGATTCGGTGTCGATCGCTTGGGGAACGCCTGTCGCGATCGATCCTTGCACAAAAGAAAAAAAGGAAAAGTTACCCCAAAGCGGCTTAACTGAAGGATTGATAGCTAAGGTGCTGGTCTATGAAGAAAATGGAGATGGCAAACTCAACCTCCTGACACAGCAAGACGCTAAGATTAGCGCTCCAGGAACGGATTCTTTCTTTGATATTAAATTCGACACTCCAGCCAAAATTCAGGGCAAGAAGTTTTATGTTGGAGCGCTGTTGCCAGGGCAACTCCAGGGACAGTTTCCGGCAGCGCTAGACAAGCTCGATCGCAATAACCAACCCAATTCCAAAAATCAGTCTTACATTGCGTTTAATCCGTTCTTTCCGCAACGTGTTGACTATAACTACAGTGTACTTACGCCCACGCTCTACAGCGATGGAAACTTTTTGATCCGGGCGTCGGGACAAGTCATAGAGCGAGAGCAGGTTTCAGAGCCGTCTGCCGCGATCGCGCTTCTAACCCTTGGGGCAGGAGCGCTGCTATTGAAGAAGCGCTTGTAACTTACATTAGGACTTTCGCAGACTTTCTAACAAATAGTGGATCGTCTCTGCATATTCTGGAGCAACGATCGGAGTGTTGGCACTGGGATCGATGACCAAATCTCCAACTGTATCCATCGCTCGCTCGTTGATTGAGTCGATCAGTAGCTCTGGCATCGTCAGGTGATCTTCCGCAATTTGCTTGAGGGCAGGGCTAGGGTTGGAGTGTTCTGCGATCGCAATCAAGGCTTTAAATTCAGGATCGGGGAGTTGATTGAAAAAATTCATCCAATCCATCGTTGGCAAACCGGCCTCAGGAATTTGGCTAGTCTGAGGTTCGGGTGAATCAGCGGCTGTAATTTTTTCTGAAGCACTTAGTTCTCCTTTGAGCGCGGCTAACTCTTGATCGAGCATGTCTTTCTGGTCGCGCCGTTCTAGAATCTGGGTTTCGAGTTGACCCAACTCGCCGTGAAGCGATGAGATTTGCACTTGCAGTTGCTCGATCGCGCCTTGAAGCGATCTCGAACTATTTTCAACCTGTTGCCGCTTTGGTTCGGCAGAGGCTAAAAACTGATTCAGCTCGGTGCGGTAACGTTCTAGATCGACCACTCTCGGTTGCAGGGAGACGAGTTCTACTTCTAGCTGCTGCTTTTGAGCGGCCAAGGCCGCGATTTCTTTGGCAAGGTTGTCTTTGCGGTTCGCATGTTCAAGCAGTTGGGCTTGGAGTTGGTTTAGTTCTGCTTGGTTGGTTTTGAGGGCAAGCTCGGCGCGTTGTTTGGCAGAGAGCGTCGCAGAGAGAGAATGATTCAACTCTGCTTCTTTTTGTTCAAGTTCTTTGATTCTGACTTGCAGCCCATACATTTGATTTGCCGTGGGCGACGGTTCGGATGTGCCAAGATTCCAACTGAGTTCTTCTTTTTGCTTCCACAGGTTAGAGCTTTGGATCTGTAAATTGCGCAGTTGCGTTTGCATTGAGTTAAGGCTATTAGCAATTTGATCGCGTTCTGATGTCATGATCACCAGCGCTTCGTAAGCCTCTGCGCGTCTGCGTTGGAGCGCCCGAATGTGAGATTTTAATTCCTCGCCGCGTTGACTTAAAGCATTGCGGTAACGTCCTTCTGTGGCGGCAGCACCGACTAAACTAGCAACAACGGTGATGCCTCCTGTGAGCAAGGCTTTGTTAAAGTCTCTCGCGGTGAGCAGACCGATGAAGAAGCTAATGATGAAGGCAGTTAGACTGAGGAGCAGGCGGCTTTTGAACATTGTTTGAACATGGCGCGTTAGAAGATGAAATTGGCTCTGCTAAGCTCTCAAGAGGTTGCAAAGCTTTGAATTCATCCTAATTAATTTGTACTGGAATTTTCGCTGTTGCGAATCATCATTGTATCCAACGATCGCAAAATTCCGACCGCGATCGCAACGCTGCCCATCAACACTAACCAATATCCATTGGCAATGGTGCGAGTCTGATCGAGTGCCCAACCGCCGAGGGGAGGCCCGATTAGATAGCCTGCTGCCCAGCACTGAGAGTTGATGCCGAGGTAAACGCCGCGCAAGGATTCGGGAGCTAACTCAACGACGAGGGATGATGCGGAGGGCGTGTAAGTGACGATCGCGCAGGCTAATACACTAAGCGCGATCGCGGCCCAAACTAAATTTCCTTGGGTCGAAACTCCGGTGAGCCAAATCAGCAGAAATCCAGCACTCCAAAAGGTGGCGGATATGATCAGCACTTGCGATCGTCGCCAGCGGTTAAGGATACGAGCGATGGGAAGTTGCACTAAAACCGACAGTGCTAAATGCCACGTAAACAAAGCGCTAATGGTTGAGGGTTCAAATCCACGATCAGCACCGTTAACCCGAACGAAGTTACTAAAGTAGAGTGGCAAAGCGCTATCGATCTGAACAATGTATGTCGTAAACATCGTATTGGCGATCGCATAGATCAATAACCTGCGATCGCTCAGTGCAATTTTCCATCCACTCAGTTGAGATTCTTTGCTAAAGGTGCGATTAGTTTCTGCGATCGCAAAATAGATCACCCCTAGAAATACAATAAATGAAATGCCATCGATCACAAACAACAATCGATAGAGTCCGGTGCTGCTAATTAATGCTCCACCAAGAACAACGCCGATGCCTAACCCCAACGAATCACAGAGACGGGTGATTGAATACGCTTCATTGCGCTGATCGGGTGTCGTTAGGTCTGCAACAACTGCTTCGGTGGCGGGCCAATAGATTCCGGTTCCGAGTCCAACTAAAAGGTTACCGAGAACAAACGTGGGGAAATTGTAGGCAACTGCGAGTGAGAACGATGCGATCGCAGAAATCGCTGCTGACAGTAGTAACGTGCGTCTGCGCCCCCAAAATTTTGAGTCGGCAAAGCTACCGCCGAGCGCCCGTCCAATGATACCAGAGATGGAAGCGCTACCAATGCCGAGACCAACGGCAGTTGCCGAGAGACCAACTTGGTTGACGAAGAAAATCGGCGCATAGAAGAGCGTAAATCCTGTACCGATTTGAGAGAGGAGCCGACCAAACGCAAGCAGCCAGACCTGACGCTGTAGACGCGGGAGAAATGACACAGTGATAAAGAGAGCAAAACGTTACGCCCGAAAGAATACCAGTCTTGCTGCTCGGTAGACTTCTACACTGGGGCTGTTTGTGGTGGTACAATTTGCGCGATCGCTCGTCTGTTGCGCTTGCAATGAAATGATGAGGTGCAGGAATTACAGCAAGTTATGGAAGTTCAGTTTGAAGCCTCCTCGTTCGGACATCATTTCAGAGCCGTTCGAGATCAGAACGCGACCTTCCGAGATCAAAACCTGAAACTTTGCCTTCAGAGCCTTGAACTTCACCTTTAGAGCCTTGAACTTCACCTTTAGAGCCTTGAACTTCACCTTCAGAACGCGACCTTCCGAGATCAAAACCTGAAACTTCACCTTCAGAACCTGGAACTCCAAGATCAGAGCTTGACATTCCGACTTCAGAAGCTGGAACTCCGACTTCAGAAGCTGAAACTTCGACTTCAGAAGCTGGAACTCCAAGATCAAAACCCGGAACTCCAAGATCAAAACCTGGAATTCCGAGGTCACACCCCATCCTTGATAAAAATGCCGAGGTTTAGAGTGTTCTAAACCTCGGCAATGAGTCTGTGATGACGTGACTGGACCAATTAGCGCTGTTGCTGTTGCATGAACTCTCGCACCTCTTTACCCGGCACATAGCCGTAACCGTAAGTAGAGCGATCGCTATCATCCATAATTCTTGGTGTCAGCATCACAATCACTTCTTGACGTTGCTTGTTGCGATTCGTGCTTCTAAACAAGGAACCTAGAATCGGGATATCACCGAGAATCGGAACCTTCGTGACAGTGGCGCGATCGGCTTCCTGAATAATTCCAGATAGAATCAGCGTTTGCCCATCCCGAACCCGAATCGCACCAGATTCAACACTTCGACCATTGATCAATGTAATTTGACCTTGAGGAGTTTGCACAGACGATCCGGGCGACGAAATTACTGGATTAACACGAATCGTGACGAAACCGTTATCGTCAATTCGATCAACCTGCATATTGAGAATCAATCCTGCTTCTTTGATAATTGGCTCGTCAACAGTGTTACTCTGTACGCCGTTAGCTTGGATACTTCGCTTAAATCCTGCGAAAATCTCGCTTGTTAGACGCACACTAGACTTCTCACCATCTTGAACTACTACGGTTGGATCAGACAGCACCTTGGCGTTACCGCTCACGACTTGGGCCTGCAAGCGAGACAAGAACTGGCTCGGATACTTGAAAAGGGACGGTAGAGCAGAGGTCACTGTACCAATTACACCTGGAGTAGAGGTTGCAGTGGTTGTAGACCTACCCGTTGTTGGGTCGGTGGTTGTTGAGAATGTTGTTATATCTTGAGTGGCAGGAGTAACCTCAGTAATGCCAGCGTTGAAGGGATTGCCTGTTCCTGCGGCTCGCGACCCGAAGGTAGCGCTGCCATTCGGAATGTTAGTCGTTACAACGCCGTTGTTAACAACACGTAGACCGGGCGAAGTGTTGGGAACAGAGGTAGTGTTACCAAAATTGAGAAATGAGTTGCCGCCAGCATAAGGGTTATCAATGGTCGGATTACCAGTCAGGCTTCCTGCGCTTTCCGCCGCCGTTGGGGGTCTATATTGACCAAAGTTAAAGACTGCGGCTCCCCTATCAACGTTGAAGAAGTTGTTACCAACACCGAACGAGAAACTGGTATTAAAGTCCTCTGTCTTCAGCAGGTTAATATCTACAATCTTGACGTTAATTGCCACCTGACGTTTACGGGCATCAAGTTGAATAAGAAATCCTGTTGCTATTTCTACCTTCTTAGGAGAGCCAGTCAGAGTAATCGAATTAAGGCGATCGTTCGTCGAAATTGCAACCCCTCTTAGCACTAGTGGAGCGCCACCTCCTTCTGCTCTTAATGCAATGATCGTAGGCTCGCGAGTCTCAACAAAACGCTTATTTGTACCTGATCCAACTTCTTCAATCCGAAGTCGATCAACTGATCGCTGAGTTTCAGCGCCTTGGGTTGTTAGAAATGCCGCTGCATCGGCAGTTGAAACTTGATTGAGACGGATAGTTCGAGAAGTAATATTACGTGCTTCGTCTGGTAAACGAGTTCCAACAAAGATAGTCCGTCCAACTCGGTTTGCCTCCAAAGCGGCGCATTGTGCTCCTCCTGCTGCACCCTGTCCACCAGTTGGAACGCAGGTAATCCGAAGCACGTAGTTAAAGACATCTTGAACGGCTTCATTCTCAATATCAAGAGAGATGGTAGGACCGCCCGACTTTGAGGCTCCATTAGCTCCCTGAGCTTGTCCCTCACCAGCACCCTCACTGTATGCCAAGTTTAAGCCTGCTGCTTTTGCCAGCAATGCCAGCACTTCTCGCACTGGAGCATCGCGCAGGACGAGGCGAGGAATTCTTTCATTCGTTCCAAGGTCAATTGCGGATGGAGAAGCATCGATGTTTGCAACCGATTGATCGCCCACGGGAGGCGCGATCGCACGTGGCAACAAGGGCGGAACAGGTGCAGTCGGCACAAACGGTGCGCCACTCGGTTGAATCTGAGCATTGGGCACAAACGGCGCAACTGGCATCCCTGATGGCGGACGAGGCGTAACTTGCATCATCACTGCGCCCGGAGCTTTAGCCGGAGCCGTCGGGGCAGCCTGAGCCACGGTTGGAGTTACTTGAGCCACTCTGCCGTTGCCAGCCGTTGCCACACCGCCCGTACTCGCCACACTCAAAATCACGCCTTGAGCATTGCGGCTTGCCACCTGACCTGTCGGCGTTCCCGCCTGACCTACCACCACAACTTGAATTCCATTACCGCCGATCGCATTCACCGAAACCGAGGCAATTCCCGGTGCAGGATTAGCTTGCTGAAACGGTTGAGCAATTTGAGTATTAAAAACGTAAGCCGTCCACGTATTGCCCCGATTGACATTAAACACTTGTGGCGCTTTGTTGCCGCCTTGCGTTTCTAGCACAACATCCACCCCTGATCCCGTCGGATTCAGCCGGACATTGCTCACTTGGGTCGGGGCAGCCGATGCAGGCTGACTGGCAAATAGTGCGATCGTAGCGGCGGTCATTGCGCCGATGGCTCGAAGCTCTTTCACGGGTTCACTCCTCTAGGGATAGGGCTTTGGGGGATAAAAAGGAAGAAAGACAGTGCGCTTACTTCCGGTCTGGGATTACTCGATGTGAGGTTATTTTGCGGCTCCGGGTGAAGGAGTAGGCACTGCTGCGATCGCCTTGCGATCGACATCCGTTAAGGGCAACAACGCCTGCATCTGAAACGAGGTCGTAATCTTCGTGTCCGGTTGACAGTTCGTGAGATAGCGAATTCGCCCATCAGGTTCAAATTCCACTAGCTGCGTTCCTGTCTTGGCTCCGTCGCCCACCTTCACATCCAGATTTCTGACCAGCAGCAACGGTTGCAGCCGCTCGATTGTTCTAAAAATTGATTGGGTTTGGTTGAAATTGCCCTGAAACTCCACATTGATCGATTGCCGCTTCAGCTTGTTGTCAACTGCTGCGCCTAACGAGCCGTCATTTACAACTTCGACTCCCTTTTCGCTGGGCTTAAACTTGTTCAGTTGTGCTTGGGCAACCAATGGCCCAAACTTTTGCGTAAACTGATCTGCACCATCGCTGCTGGCAAACGCTTCCCGGACATAAATCGGGCAAGCGTTTAGCTTTGATTGTTTTGCAGCCAGTAATCCAACGTTGTTTTTCTCAATTTGTTGGTTTAGATCGAGCAACAGCGTATCCATCGATTTTTCATTGGCAAACAACGCATAAACCTGTTCGCGCTGTTGCTTCGATTTCTCTAATCGAACTTTCGCCGCTTTAATCTGCTGACGAATCGCATCTTGTTGCTTAACCTGTTCACTTTTCTCTTTCACCTTGGCATCGAGTGCTTGGTAGGTCTCCCAGGTTGGGCTAACCAAATACACCATCATGGCCCCACACGCAATCACTCCGCCTAAACCAAACAAGACGCCCTGTACTACCGGAGTCATTGTTAGCCCAAATACTGTTGGGTAGTTGGGTGACTCAAACTCTGAGTCTTGAATAAAATCCCCATTCATCATGGTTTCTTCGCTCCCTTGTCTTGGCTCGTTGCCTTCATGTCTGCTGCGCTCTTCGCAGGCTGAGTCGAAGCGGTTTGAATCACGCCCCGATCCTGCAACGCTTCGATCCGAGTGACTAGCCCGACCGCGCCTTTGCGATCGAGTTCTCGAATCAAGTCAGACGCCGGAACTTCGCTCACCGCTGTCACGATCGAAAACTGAACCTGCTTTGGTAGCTTGATTGCCCCGCCACTACGCTTAAACGGAACATTCGGCATGTCGGGCGTTTGCAGCGTCCGATCTTCTCCCAAATGAGCATCCACAATCTTCGTGATCTCTGGTCTCAGAAAGTTAGACTGTTGCAGCGTCAGCAGAAAATCGTTGACATCGTTAAAGGAATTAGCAAAGCCATCAATTTGTACAGTGTTTGGCACTTTGGCACTTCCCGCCGGGGCGCTCCCCTGATCTTTAGCCTCCAGTTGCTTGATCGCGAGAAGCTGGACATTGGCCGGTAAGCGATCGCGGATGTCTTGTGCCATCGCTGACCACGGCTTAATTTGGTTAAACACCGTTGCGAGTGCCTGCGCTTCGTCTGTTGCTTGCTTGGCTTGCGCCTCAATCGTCGCTAAGTTTTTCTTCTCTATTTCTAGGTTGCCTAACTGGCTGTCTAGGGCTGCCTGCTGTTGCTCTAAGTCTCCAGTCCTCCAAGCTAGAACACCATAAACGGCTCCAGCAAACACCGGAAAGGCAATTAGAGCCGCCAACCCGATGTACATCGGGCGCTTGTCAGCGCTAGAAATTACAAGCTTTGGAGACCGACTTAACCGACGGCTATTCGGTTTGAGTTCCGGTCGATCATTGAGAAAATTGACATCTAAACTATACATTTCACCATGCCTCCCGCAGTCCTAATCCCAACACCACGCCCAATCCAGGTCTGGCAGCCTCAGAAATTTCTGCCGCTTCGAGCGACAGTGCCGCCACTGGATCGATCTGGCTACAGGGCAAGCTCAAGCGTTGGGTAAAGAATTCGTCAAGTTGCCCGATCGCGGCTCCTGGTCCTGCCAGTAGAAGCTGTGCGACTTCCAAGTTGTCGCCCTGGTTGAGATAGAAATCAATCGAGCGGCGCAGTTCGTCTGCCAGTTCTCCCAACACCCGCATCATTGCGGCGGCTCCGGGACTCGTGCCCCCGCCTCCACCACGGGGCGCACCGACAGTCTCCATCGTATTGAGGGGAACCGTCATGCCTTGCAGCAAATCTGCGTTGCGGGACAGCGGCAAATTCATCGCCCGCGACAGTGCCCCTTGAATTTGAAACGTCCCAATCGGCACTGTCCGCGAAAATTGCGGTACACCATCTACTGCGATCGAGATTTCTGTACTCTCGAATTCGATATCGACTAATGCCACCGCTTCTTGGGGCGCAAACTGTCGCAATTGTTCTCGAATGGTGCGAATTAACGAGAAACTGCTAATTTCTAAAACATCAACTTCCAATCCAGCTTGTTGAAAGGTTGCGAGATAGCTGTCAGTAATTTCTTTACGAGTAGCAACTAACAAGACTTGAACTTTTTCGATACCGTCTTCATCAATAAATAATCCAAGTTTTTGATAATCGACATCGGCTTCTTCGCGAGGAAACGGCAGATAAAGTCCGGCTTCTTGATTCAGCACCATTTCGCGCAGTTCTCGATCGTCGAGTTCTGCCGGAACTGGAATAATTCGAGTGACGGTATCCCGCCCTCCTGGAATGGCAGTCGCTGCCCGCTTTACCTTAATTTTGTTTTCTGCTAAGGCAGTTTGGATTAGTTCAGCCATTGCAGACGGATCAACGATTTCACCCTCCTTAAACACCCCTTCTGGAACCGGAACCGTAATGTAGTTTGCCAGCTTGAACCCTTGTCCTTGCTTGCGTAACTGCACGATATTGATGCGATCGGGGGCGAGTTCTATACCAACCCCCTTGGACTTTCTTGAAACCAGATTCTTTAGACCGTTAACCACAGCTTTGTTAGCCCACTAAAAGTTAGTTTGATGACCAGGTTTAGCATCAAAAATAGTGGCAATGGTGCCGATGCTAACGCACAGTACTCAATTTAATTCACGTTCAGATGTTTGATCATAAAAGCTCAAACATTTAAGTGTTAACACAGAGAAAACTATTGGGTCTCAATAATTCTTCTGAGGTTCAACGAGTTTAGCCTACCCAAAATTTATGAAAGATACACAAATCAATTTAATAAATAAAGCCTTATTTTTTAACTCTAAAATTTTAATTTTCAACAGAGTAAGTCTTCGATTTGAATTGAATTGATTCGATCGAAGGCTACTTTGAGATTTCTTTTCTAGAGTTTCGTTTCTGATTTATTTGTGAGGTTTAGGCTTCAGATGGATTGGTACGAGCAAAGCTGTCCAGTAGAGTTTGGACAACTTATCAAATGCATCGTATACGCAATATTCACAAATGAGCGATCGTTTTTGTCTGCGTCCGAATTAATACTGAAAATGCAGACATGAATTGCAGACGTAATAGTACTGAGGCGCTTTTTTAATGAAGTTTCCAGTGCTATTACGGAAAAGCATTGCTGAATGGCTTGAGTGCTAACTAATTGCAAATTTGCAAGATCTATTTCAAAGTGAACAGTAGGGTTCTTTTGGTCGGCTACTACTTATGCATGATTGGATTGTTATCGGTGCAGGAATTACAGGTGCAGCACTTGCTTATGAACTAGCCAAGCAACATTCCGTTCTCTTACTTGACCAAGCCCTGCAGCCGCACTCAGCAACTCGCTTTAGCTACGGCGGGATTGCTTACTGGTCAGGCACAACAGAGTTAACGAAACAACTGTGCGCTGAAGGCATCGAAATTCATCGATCGCTCTCTGCTGAACTCGACGCTGATACTCAATTTCGAGAAGTGGATTTGCTGCTCACGATTTCAGCGCAACATGATCCAGCAGAAATCGCGGAAAATTATGTCCATTTCGCGATTCCGCCGACGCTTCTGACGGTGCAAGAAGCTTGTCAGCTAGAGCCTTTATTGAATGCCGACGCGATCGCAGGTGCGTTAACAGTCAAACATGGACACATTGAAACCGAGCGCACGACCCAGGCATACATTCAAGCCTTTGAGAGGCTGGGCGGAGAGTTGAAAATTGCTCAAGTGGCCCACCTACAAAAAAACAGCATAGGAACCATTACAGGAGTGGTCACGCCTACTCAAACGTTCTGCGCAAAAAACGTTGCCCTTTGCACTGGAGGGGTGACTCGGCACTTCCTTAAAGACGTTGGAATTACTGTCAAGCAATACTTTACCCACGCTGAACTCATTGAAACTCCGCCCGTTGATTTACGTTTAAATACGCTTGTGATGCCTGCCGCAGCTGAGCGTTTTGCCCTAGAAGCCGATGCGACTCGTTCAGAGGTCGAAGCGCTGTGGGATACGCCTGACAACGAGCCTGCGCCTGCCATTCTAGATGCTGGAGCCGTTCAATTTTTGGATGGCAGAATCCGCATTGGTCAAATTAGTCGCACCCTCACCAGCGAGAACGCAGTAATTGATGCGGCTCAAAGTGAGGCAGCATTGCGGCACAACATCGGTCATGTTTTACCGAAGCTAGAAGGTATTCCAGGGAAATGGCATCACTGTCTGATTGCGTTTAGTCGCGATCGCTTACCGCTGATTGGTGCAATTCCAGGACATGAAGGACTCCATCTCTTCTCAGGCTTTAGCAATCCCCTAGCGATCGTACCTCCGTTAGCGAGACGATTCACCGTTCACGTCACAAGTCAACGCGATCCACTCCTCGATTCCCTATCTCCCGCCAGATTTACCTAAAAGTCCTCCACATTACCTTGTTGATACTTCTTGCCATTCCGCTTATTTCTCCTGGGGCAACGCAGGCACAGGCCTCCCTACCTTGCCTTCGCCTCCAAGGTTTCCAACCGACTCTTGAGGTCTTGATTCTCTTTCTTCAGTTGGTCAAGCTCTTCCCGCAATTGCTTCACAGCTTTATCAGACCCTGCATTTTTCTGAACCGTTTGAATCGATTCTTCGGCAATGCGACGCACACGACCATCAGGCGTTTGATCTGCCAGCGATTGCAGCACTCTGACGGCTTTGATCGTTTCCATTTGTCCCAGCGCGATCGCGACCGCGACCTGAGTCAAGAAAAACGTTTCTCGTGATAGGACGTTTAGCCGCTCTAAAATGCGCTCAACGTTGACGTTGGTTTGCCCAGTTGAAATTGTGCCCAAGGAGCGAATCGAGGCTAAGCGCAACGGTTGTGGTACTCCGGGCTGTGTGTATTCCAGAATTAGGTTGAGAGCGGCTTCGGAGGTTTTGAGATGACTGAGGGCAGTGATCGCGCCCGATCGCACAACTTCATTCCAGCCTTGACGCTCTTTCAAAACGCGATTAATCACCTGCAATACATCCGCTTCTCGTGTCTCACTACCCGTTGCCGCCACTCGCCCTAAACTCCGCAACGCCGCCGCTTCTACGTAGTAGCTCGCGTCACCTTGCTCTACTAGAGACTTAAGCGCTGTGTAGCTGTCATCGGCAGAAATTTGCCCTAAGCTCTCCACCGTTGCCCGTCGAACCCTAGCATTAGGATCGTGCAATCCAGCCAGCACGCCTTCGACGGCTTGATCGAGTTTGATGGTGGCAAGACTCCGCACCGCATAGGCGCGAATACCCCAAAATGCCGCATTTTGAACGGCATCGGATAACACGTTCACAGCTTCTAATCCGCCTTTCTTCGCGATCGCGGCGGCGGCATGCATCTGAGAAATCGGATCAGGATCAGCCTGCAGTTGTGCTTTTAGTTCTGGAAATGGATACTCTAATTCAACCGTTTTGAGATAGTGATTCCCCACATCAAAACTGACAAAATCAGGTTTCTTTTCTAATGGGAAATAGAAACTTTGCTCTTTCTCATGAATTCTGACATTAAATGTTTTTAATGTTGGCTCAGCATTTTCTTGAATGTAACCTATGGCAATTGGAATTTTGAGATCAAAAAGTTCTGCTTGCGTTTGCGTTACTGTGACCTTCGCCAAACTACTATCTGCATCCCAAGCGTAAACAACTTTATAATCAGGATGTCCACCGCGATAGACATACTGATCGAACAGAAACATCAAATTGCGTCCTGTTGTCTTCTCGATCGCACGTAGCAGATCGACTGTTTCCACAGTGCGATGAGCATTGTCATTTAAGAAGGTTGAGATTGTTTTATAAAATAATTCGTCGCCAAGCTCCCGACGAATCATGTGATAAACACACGATCCTTTCTCGTAGATGTGGCGATCGTAGAGTTCGATCGCTTCGCGGTATACATGCGTTACCAACGATCGCCGATAGCGCGACGAGTCTTCATCTAAATATTCCTGCGCTTGACCGAGCAAATAATAAGCAGCAGCATCCGCCCCATATTCTTTCTCGGTCCACATCACTTCGGCGTAAGATGCCATGCCTTCTTTGATCCACGCATGAGACCAATGTTTGATCACCACTAAATCGCCGAACCATTGATGCGCCAGTTCGTGAGCGACAAGCATTTCGGTATTGAGGTTATCGATCGCCGCACGTTCGTCTAGCAAACAGCGATCGGTAAGCAGCGTGGTAGACGTATTCTCCATGCCGCCAAAAATAAAGTCATCGACACAGACCTGAGCATATTTCGGAAACGGATAGGGATAGCCATATTTCTGGCTAAAGAACTCGATCATCTGCGGCGTTTTGCTCATGCTCAGCCGCGCTTGTTGTTCCCGTCCTCGCTCGACATAATAGGTCACAGGTTTACCGTTCCACTCATCCTGCAATGCGGCAAAGTCGCCCACTGCCAGCGTGATTAGATAGGAAGGATGCACTTCGTTCTGTCGCCAGTGATAGAGCTTGAAATCGCCGTCTGCCTGCGTTCCAATCAGTTCACCATTCGAGATGGCTATGTACTGCTTGGGCACTCGGACGCAAATTTCAGAGGTTGCGAGTTGTCCAGGATAGTCAAAGCACGGAAACCAGAATCGCGAGTCTTCATCCTCTCCTTGCGTCCACACTTGAACGGGTTTGTTGGGGTAATGTTCTTCGGGTGCAATGAAGTACATGCCGCGTTGGGGGTGATCAGCCCGGTACGAGATCGCAAGCTCGAAGCTCACGCCTGCTTGAGTCGGCTGTTGCAGAAACACCTGCACCTGTTCGCCATCGTAGTCAAACGGTTGATCAATGTCGCCAATTTTGACGGATTCAATTTTCAGATTGACCGCATCGAGGGTTAAGCGATCGATGCGATCGTGAATCGGCTTCAGTCGAGTTGTACACGTGCCTTCAAAGGACTGATTCGGAATGTCGAGCGTCAAATCTAGAAAAATATGCTCAACTTGACCGGGACGATCGGGATTGTAGTGAGGACGCGCTCCTGGTAGTTCAAACTGCTTGTGACTGTTTTCCGAATCAAACCCGTTAGAGTGCAACATCGCTTTCAACTGACCCTTTGTGACACTAGACTGGAACTACTTAACGCAAACTCATTCCGATTATGAACAATAACAGAGAATTTGCCTACCGCGCTTAATTATTTTATCTAGCCAAAATTAGAACCTAAGGGCTTAGATTCTGCACCCATTCAAAGAGACGTGTAGTAACGGACTAAGGTTGGGAGAAAAGTGGGCGTGAGGGCGAAGGAACTTTGCTAGAGATAAACTACTTCGCTTAATCAAATCTCATCCTTTAAGCAACATCAGTGCCGTTCCTGGGATAGAGAATCCGCTGAAAGGCAGCCGTTACGGTAATTGATGGAAGTAGTTGATGGAGATCGCCTCAATTGCCACTCTATATTTTTTACTACTAGGTAGAAGATATAGAGGGGTTTAAAGCGGTAGTAGTGCTGTAGACCTGTACTGGGACGATCGGTCGCCCTTGTTAAAGACGGGATTAATTGGTCTTTATGACATGGCATCGAAGCTAATCGTCAGGTCTACAACACAACCAAAGCGGCGATCGCTGTCATGACTTGACAATTTCTAGGTAAGTATTGGACTAGGGTGAAGATGAATAACGTGAAACCAGCAATTATTGTTCATGGTGGAGCAAAAGAAATTTCAGAAGACAAAGTAGCGGCGAATCACGCAGGATGTCGAGCAGCGGCAGAAGCGGGTTGGAACGTGCTTCAGAGTGGCGGTAGTGCGGCACAAGTGGTTGAGGCAGCCATTCGTGTCCTTGAATCTGATCAAACGTTTAATGCGAGCTTGGGTTCAACTCTCAACAGTGAGGGCGGAGTTGAGCTGGATGCCGCGATGATGGATGGTGCAACCTTAGGCTGGGGAGCTGTGGGAGCCGTACAGGGAGTCCGCCATCCCATCAGTGCCGCTCATAAAGTTATGGAAGACAAACCCCGGTTGCTGGTGGCACGAGGCGCAGAACGCTTTGCCCTCGAACATGGGCTGGAGATGTGTGCTAAAGAAGCCCTGATTAGTGAAGAACAGTACCAGGAGTGGAAAGAGGAAGCTGAAGTTGTAGACCGTCCCAATACGGTTGGCTGTGTAGCGCTGGATGCGAACGGCAATCTCGCTGCTGGCACCTCAACGGGCGGAACAACTGGGCAGGCTCAAGGCCGGATCGGGGACACGGCATTAGTAGGCTGTGGGCTGTATGCGGACAATCGATTGGGCGCTTGCTCGACCACAGGAGATGGTGAGTCGATTATTCCAGTCGTGCTAGCAAAGACGGCAATCGATGCATTAGCGGATGGAAGTCATCCTGATAAAGCCGCCCAACATGCGATCGACACCTTAATGGAACGGGTGGAAGGAGAAGCGGGTTGTATTGTGCTTGATCGGCAAGGACGAATCGGCTGGGCATACAATTCGCAGGATATGGCAGTTGCCTATATGACGGCAGATTTGTCAGAACCCGCTGTCTTCACCCGCAAGGACAAAGATCCTGTTCATGCAAGTAAAGCCGAACAATAAGACCAAGCGCAATTCCTCTCTTCAAAAATCAGGGCAACCAAAAGTAATAGTTCACGGTAAAGATGATACGGGGTTGCAGCGTGAGTAAGCTGCTCACACTGCCCAGTGAATAACGGTGATCAGCTAGTAACCCAGAACATCATGTTGTTTGTGTATGAGCAGAAAGTAGCAGAACAATTGCAATAACCTCTACACGCATGGAATATAAAGGAGAAAACAATGAGTGACCCATCACTGTCCAATCAAGCTACAAATCCGGATCAATCCGTTGTGGCATCACAACAATCCCAACCATTAACACCTCAGAATGTGCAAGGCAGTGCAATGCTAGACGCGCATGTAGAAGCAGGAGGAACCCAACCAGAGGGAGAGCCTGTTAACAATGCGATCGCCACCAATTTCTCAGATACAACTGGAGCAGGCGACCCGAAAACGGCTGGAGTTGCTGGTGAAATGGGAGCGTTTTCTACTGATGACCCGTCAGCAGAAAAGGGTTCAGTTAATCTTCATAATAATCCAGATGTTCCTGCCGATCGTCAAGACTCCCTGCAAGGAACATTGCCTGACACCGATTCCACTAAAATGCCTATTGATCCGGCTACAAACCTTCCAGATTGAACTTTGCAAAGGGTAGTAGAAACCACGATCGAGCTTCACAAAAACCCCTTGACATTTGCTGGAGGGAAATGAAATATGGCAATCACGATCGATGATACAAAGCGGATAGCGATCGCTATGCAATTGGCAGAAATGAAAGCATTGCAGAACGTGCTGATTTCTAATGATCAACTGCTGATGGGTGCGATCGACGATACCAAAATTCGTCAGCGGCTACAGGAGATGCTGGAACAGGATCAGCAGAACTTGGACATTCTTGACACGGTAATGATTCAGTATGGAGTTCAGGGTGAGCTGAAGGAGAGCGTTCGGCAGCGACTTGCGGACACCCAAAGCTTAATGGAAGATTCTAAGCTAACTCTGTCTGAGAAAGTCCTTCAGCATGAATTGCTGAAGCATCAGCAGACGATGGCAGGGCTAACGATTCACAAAGCAGCACAAGTCGTCGGGGCTGATGTTGAAGCAGCAATTGCTCCTCTACATACTGTCAATTTTGAAAACCGCGCTCACCAAGAACAACTCAAAGGAATGCTAGAAATCTTGGGAGTGCGTGAACTGACCGGACAGGAAGCGGATCAGGGGCTGTGGGCACGGGTTGAAGATGCGATCGCAGCTCTTACAGGTGTAGCTGGCAGCGTGGTCACTCGCACAGATGATGAGATGAGTATTCGTGATCTTCTTCTGATGGATCATTCTAAGTCAGATATCCTATTCGCGGAAATTTTAGGGAGTGACGATCCTCAAAAGATTCAAGAGTATTTTGGGCAGCTCTACCAGGATGTCAAAATTCATGGTCTGGCCGAAGAACAAGTTCTCTATCCAGCCGTTCGTCCGTATTACAAATACACCGAAGAAATTATTGATCAGACTGACCATGTGATCGAGATGCTGGATGAAGTGAGATCATTTGACCCTTCTGATCCAGACTTCAAAACCCAAGTTAAGCGGCTGAGACAGGCAACGCGAGAACACATTGACCACGAAGAAAACAATATATTTCCAACAGTCAGGGAAAATTTTAGCCACGAACAGCAGAAGCAAATGGCGACTGAGTTCAAAGCCGCGAAAAGCAAGCTACAAGACCAACAAAATTTTTCAGCAGTTCCGCTGAGCCAAGTGAATCAGAGCAGTAGAAGAGATAGGGAGAAACCTCAGGTCAGTTCTATGAATAACTCAATTCCGTGGAAACTTGTATTTCAAACAAAGGCTGTGATTAATTGGGTTGAAGCAGTCATATTTCTAGTTGCCGATCGATGGATACGTGAGTTGCTCAATACTGAACCCCTCGCGAATCCTGAGTACTCACAAATGGTTTATGGGCTGGTTTTTATTATTGGCATTGGCTACTGGTGGGTCGGTCGGGATATTTCCCAAAATCACGACATTGTTAGGCTGGGGATTCTTGCCCAATCTAGTGTTTTTGCTGTGCTGGCTTACCATACTTTGCTTGGCAGTCTTCACCCGTTTTATTTAATTTCAGGGGTCATTGATCTGACCTTTGCAATTCTCTTCATCTGGTTCCTCAGTTCCTATTCCCGAACTAGAGAGACTGCACAAACGAGACAAGTTTTAGAGTAGCTACCCTAGTTCAGCATTTTAGAGAACCCGCGTGAAAACCTTGTACTGCTTTATCGCAATTGATAAAACAGCCAACTGACCGGAGGTGGAAAGCAATGTCTCAAGAGACGATTTCTCAATCAATTGATGCAATACGGAAGTTTGCTCATCCGTTAACGGGATCAGTGAAGGACTACGATCCGTTGATGCAGTTGATAGACAATGCTCAGTTTGTACTGATTGGGGAAGCATCTCACGGAACCCATGAGTTTTATCAGCAACGAGCCGAAATCACAAAACGGTTGATTCAGGAAAAAGGGTTTACGGCAGTAGCGGTAGAAGCTGACTTTCCTGATGCCGATCGCATCGATCGCTTTGTTCGAGGCGTTAGCAAAGATGCTACCGCTGCTGACGCATTAGCAGATTTCCAGGACTTTCCCCTGTGGATGTGGCGGAATACGGATGTGTTGAACTTCATCACTTGGTTGCGCCAGTATAACGATACCCTGCCTGACTATGGCGCAAAAGTAGGATTTTACGGGTTAGATCTCTACAGCATGTATGCCTCAATGCAAGCAGTATTGAAGTACTTAGAACAAGTTGACCCAGAAGCGGCAGCACAGGCACGTCATCGTTATTCCTGCTTTGAACACGCTGGAGAAGACTCAAAAAGCTATGGGTATGCCACAACCTTTGGACTAAGCAATTCTTGTGAAGATGAAGCGGTTAATCAATTAATGGAACTGCAACGATGCATGGGAGAGTACGCTCAGCAGGATGGCAGAGTGGCAGAAGATGATTTTTTTGACGCAGAACAAAATGCTCGTTTGGTGAAGAATGCAGAAGCCTATTACCGCGCTATGTTTCAGGGGCGGGGATCGTCTTGGAATGTGCGTGATGCTCACATGGCAGAGACATTAGACCATCTTGTTGCTCACTTTGAACGACAGGGTAAACAACCCAAGATTGTTGTCTGGGCACATAATTCTCACTTGGGCGATGCACGGGCAACCCAAATGGGCAAAGCAGGTGAGTGGAATGTAGGACAACTTGTTCGAGAACGCTACGGACAAGAGGCTGTGTTGATTGGTTTTACCACCTACAGTGGAATGGTGACGGCTGCGTCACATTGGGGTGATCCAGCAGAGATCAAGCAGGTTCGTCCAGCTTTACCAGAAAGCTATGAAGCTGTATTTCATCAGGTTGAGCTGCCGCAGTTTTGGTTAAATCTACGCGAGGAAAACTCAGCCACAGCCGGACTGCAAAAATCACGATTAGAACGAGCGATCGGGGTTATTTATTCACCCCGAACTGAGCGCAGTAGTCATTACTTTCAGGCTAAAATTCCGGCTCAATTTGATGCGGTAATTCATATCGACAATACCCGGGCAGTCGAGCCGCTCGATCGCCCTGATGAACCCGAAGCAACAGAAATGCCAGAAACGTTTCCAACGGGTCTATAGCTGTTCTGCACCTGACAATTATTGGCACAATTCGGTTTTCAAGATCGAGCGCTTCAGACGGTAAATCCATCTTCTGCTTAGTATTGTGTGCCGTCTCCTAATGTTAGCCTCGAACTAAGAGGAGAGTGTAATGGCTCCGTTTCTATCCACACGACGACAGTTTGTTCAAGCGGTTGGAGGAGCAAGTGTCCTAGCTCTCCTAGGCTGTAACCCACGTGAACAAATACGTGAACAAGCAATGGTGACACTCTACACATTTGGCGACTCAATTTTGGATTGCGGACGATACAACGAGTTTGGTGTTCATCCGGGGCAACTCCTTGTTCAGAACGACGATCGCTTGTTTCCCGAATTTCAGGGTCAGGATCTCGAATCGCGTGGAACTGCTCGTCTCGAACATCGTGCCCGTGATGGAGCGACCGTCGATGGATTGCCCTCTCAAGTACAGGGATTGAGAGTTAAAGAAAGGGCAATTGCATTAATCACAATTGGTGGCAACGATCTGCTACGTGGATTAATTCAGGACAAAGACGCAGGGATTAAGACCTTTGCCAATGCTCTCGATACATTCGTGCAACAGTTGCCAATCCGCCCTGTTCTGCTGGGGAATGTGTACGATCCGACGTTGGGCGATGACAACCGCAACTTCCTAGGGGTTGACCCAGCGATCGCTCGCAAAAATCTTCAGCGCATCAACACTGCGATTCAAGACGTTGCCGATCGCTATGGCCAACTCGTCGATCTCCATGCTCACTTTCTAAGGGGCGATGCATCTTGGTTCACAGCTACGATCGAGCCAAGCTTGAAGGGTGCATCAGAAGTACGACGAGCCTTTCTCCCCCATGTTCTCAACAAAGTCTAATAGACATTATCCTGCCTGATTTCCCTCTAGCTTTTTCAAACTAGGACTACCCTTGCCTACTGCCCTGTTGTTGATTCTTCAACCGGACGAATGATTGTGTCATCTGGAGTAACTTGGGGCTTGAAAATAGCTTGTAGCGCTTCTTCTAACGTGGGTGCCATTACAATCCGATTCTCATAAGCAACAATGACACGCACTAGCGTTGGCAAGCTATTTTGAGCCGCCTCCAGATAAAGCGGTTCTACATACAGCAGGGACTGTTCGATCGGAATAATCAGCAAATTACCTTGAACGGCCCGTGACCCCTGACGATTCCAAAGAGAAATTTGCTGAGAAATCACTGGATCTTGATTAATTCGGGCCTCAATTTGTTCAGGGCCATAGACCAACCGTTCTTTGGGAAACGTGTACAGCAACAACTTGCCATAGTTTTCACCGTCCGATCGGGCGGCTAACCAGGCGATCAAATTTGTCCGTTGCCGAGGAGTGTAGGGCAGTAGCAGAATAAACTCTTCAAACGGCACAGTAGGCAAACTGGTGATCAGGTAATACGGCTCGACAGGAGGAGACTCATCACCATACACCTCATTCGGAATCTGCCACTGGTCTTCCCGGTTATAGAACACCTGTGGGTCAGTCATGTGATAAGTCATCAACCGCTCTGATTGCAGTTTGAAAAAGTCTACGGGATAGCGGAGGTGGCTCCGTAGACTGGCAGGCATAGTATTGAGTGGTTTGAATAGGCTGGGAAAGATTTTTGACCAGGTAGTAATAATTGGATCACTGGGATCAGCTACATAAAAGTCAACAGAACCGTGATAAGCGTCAATCACAACTTTGACTGAATTGCGAATGTAATTGATGCCTTGACTGCCTAAATCGGAGTAGGGATAGCGATCGCTCGTTGTATAGGCATCAACAATCCAGTACAGGTAATGCTGCTCCTGCTCCCCTGTTTTTTGCACACCTGTTTGTGCATTGGCCGTCACTAAATAGGGATCGCTGTCATAGCGCAGAAACGGCGCGATCGCTTGAATTCGATATTTGATATTACGGCGGAACAACACCTTCGTTTCTGGCAAAAAATCGCGAGTGATGAATAAGCGCCAGTCGCGCAGGTAAACAGCAAACATGCTCCGTCGCCACCAGGAGCCGATGTTGATGCCGCCTTGCCCATCGTAGACGTTGTAGGCGTTGTCACTCCCGCTGGGATAATCCAACTCCTGCGTCCGGGTTTGAGTCATGACATAGGTGTTGGCAATCTCGCCATAGTAGATGCGGGGCTGCCCGATCGGGATGCTGGCACGAATTGCACGACTGGATGTTGTCAGCGCTCCGGCTTCACCACCCGTAATATCTTTAACAAAATACTCTGGCAGCCCACCTGCCCCAATTGTATTGACCGGACTAAGCGTAAAACCGTACCCATGCGTGTAGATTAAATGCTGGTTTATCCAGGTCTGAGCTTCTTGGGGAACCGCATTGTAATCGAGTTCCCGTGCGGTAATTAGAACCTGTCGCTGTTCAGTGGGAGCAGGCGGGATCGGTGCGGGACGATTGGGAGAAGCCACAGGCGGGCGAGCAGGCACATCCGTTTGGAGGGTGTAGCGATCGATATCCGCGTCGAGAAAGCGGTAGTAGGGACGAATTTGCTGCAATTGACGATTCGTTTGCAGCAGGGGACGCTGATCCCACAGGCGAATGTTGCGGATGGCCAACTCATTGGCTTTCAAATCGGCTTCTGCAAGTTGTCCCTGGGGATTGAAGTTGGTGGCATCAATGGTTTCCAATCCAAATGCCTGCCGAGTGAATGCGATCGTGCGTTGGATAAAGGGACGCTCCTGCGCCAGCTCATTTGGCTGCACAACTACATACTGAATGGCTTCGGGAACGACAATTCCGGCGACAACTAGGACGCCAAGTAGTCCTAGTCCCAGGTTGACCCAGTGCCGATGGGGTGATTTGGGCTGCCAAAAGACGGTGCGCCACAGAAGATAGAGTGCGATCGCCAATGACAGAAGGCTTAATCCCGTATAGATCGGAAGTTGTGCGGTCACATCGGTATAACTGGCACCAAATGTTACCCCACGCAGCGAATACAGCAATTCGTATCGGCTCAACCCGTAACTCAACGCAATGGCAGCCATTAGCCCGCTACCAACTCCACAGAGATGTCGTTTCTGAGCGGGTGAAAAGCCTGGAAAACTGCCCTGGCTGAGGCTATTTCCCGACAGCAAATAGGTCAGTGCAATCTCAATGAAAGCATAGAAAAACAGCCCAAACAGCCACAAGTCCAGCAATTCCCAAAGCGGTAAAGTAAAGATGTAGAAGCTGATATCTCGCCCAAACAAGGGGTCAGCATTATTGAACGATGTGGGATGTAAACATTGCAGGACGACGGCCCATTGTTTAGATAGCAACCAGCCAAACAAGACGCTGAGCGCGATCGCGATTGTCTTCAGCAAAACTCGGGAATAAACTAACAGAGCGATCGCGATGCCTAACACTCCGCCTAACCACGCAGCCTGCCCCGTGAACTGGGTTCCAACCTGCCAAAGGTTATTCAGGTTGAAGCGAGAAACAAACGTTCCAGAGAGAGTCGGCCCTGACTGCCAGTAGCCAAGGGCAAGCTGACCATAATAAATCAGCAAACAACCAGCGAGCAAACTTAGCCCTAGCGTCAGGAAGAGTAGTAACGGTAGCCTCAACGCAGGAGTTGATCGGGGCAGTGAGGCAGAACGCTGACGCTTTACTTGATACGGTGATCCAAAAACGGACTGTCCATCGTTAATTTCCTTGTCCTGGTTCACCTCGTCGGGAACATGAGAATATTTCCATCGTTGAGCTAACGCTAGATTCCCCAACAAATAACCTGCCGTACACCCTGACACAATTCCTACCAGAATCAGTCGAACCTGGAATTTGAGCAGGAATACGGAGAGATAACGAACTTCTTGAAACCAAACAATTTCCGCTCCGAGACGCGACGCTACATCAAGGAGTAGCCCCATCCCCAAGAGAACTGTAATGAGTTGAAATAGCCGTTTCTGGATCACGAAGTCTACCAGTCGATTGAGTGGAATGAGTTTAACCGAAGAGCGCGTAAAGAATCCCTTATTTCAATGCTGTTAATCTTGTAATCATCTACGCTGCCTAAAGATAGAACTTTAAAGTTCTTTACGTTAATCAACTAACAAACAACCCCAGCCCTAATCCCAACAAAGAAACCAGCATGACTACCCACAATAATTTAGCAACACTAAAATCATTGTGACGCAATTGTAGTAATGCACGAAATGGCTTTGTTGCATGATTAAGAAATGGACAAACTAGCCTTGAGGCAGTCGTGGT